>NZ_FR883138.1:0-38949 GCF_000435115.1 Bacteroides sp. CAG:633
ATTCCTGAGTTGCATATCCTATAAAAGAAATAACCAATGTAGAATTGGGAGTAACTGAAAGTGAGAAGTTACCGTCGATGTCGGTAATGATACCATTGTTAGTACCTTTTTCCAAAACGCTGGCACCTATGATACTTTCACCAGTGGCGTCTTTTACGATACCGGTTACGCGATAGTTTCCGGATTGTTGGGTACTTGCAAACAGATTCATCGGGGAGATGAAGAAGCAAAGCGCTAATAGTAATAATCCTAAGGCTTTGCTTTCGGTTAGAATTTTACTGTTCATAATATTGTTTTTTAAGATTAAAATGAATTGTTGCTGCAAAAGTATATTAATGAGCAAAATGAAAGGTCGAATAACTGCCAGAAAAGGGTGATTGACGTTTTTTCGACCTTTTCTGGCTGTTTTTCGACCTTTTTGGCGCCACTTTGTAGCTGGAATCGCTCCTTAGGCTGAATCAGTACAAAGTGGTTATTGTATTAAAATGTAGCAATGATTATTCTTCGTTCGTTTTTTCTCCTTCGCTTTTCATGTCTTTGGGTGATATGCCGAATTTTTTGCGGAAGCAGAGACTGAAGTATTTTGGATCGTTGAATCCTACACTATAAGCTAGTTCCGATATTCTTATTTTCTTGTTTTCCTGTATAAGTCGGAAGGCAGCTTGTAGACGTACGTTCGATATGAATACGGCAGGAGTGACTCCGGCCAATTGCTTCATTTTTTCGTTGAAGGTGGTACGTGCCATACCCATCTCGTTGGTGAAAGCTGTGGTATCGAACTGCTGGTCATCCAGATGACTGTTTACAATATCCAGTGCTTTTTTCAGGAATTCTTCATCTTGTGGTGTATAATCGACTTCTTTAGCTTCGAATACCAGTTTCTTGCGTGCATCGTTGTTCTTACCTAATTCTTGTTTTTTAAGTAAGTTGTTTATTTTGGCAGTAAGTACTGATATCTTTAATGGTTTGCAGATATAACCGTCGGCACCGGCTTCATATCCTTCTACACGGTCGGCATCGCTGATGCGTGCAGTAATCAGGATGACGGGAATATGGGCTGTCTCGAATGTCGATTTTATTTGTTTGCACAGCTCTATACCGTTGATTTCGGGCATCATGATGTCGGTTACTACTAAGTCTATTTTTTCTTGTTCGATCATTTGCCATGCTTCCCGGCCATCTTTTGCTTCTGATATAAGGAAATGTGCCGACAATATCCTTGCCATACTTTTCCGCAGTTCTTCATTGTCTTCGGCCAATAGTACATGTATATTATGGTTGGGCGATGAGGGAATGTTATCCTCTCTATCAGCCAGAGTGTCTGCTTCTTCGTGATCAAGATTTTCGGTTTCGGCATCCAGATAGTTGTTTAGTGAATCGTCTACTTCTTCATTGCTGAAGACATTACGGCCGAAAGGAATTTCTACGGTGAATGTGGTACCTTCTTCCAAGGTGCTGGTTACGCGGATATCACCGTGATGCAGTTTGACCAAGTCTTTGGTAAGCGATAATCCAATTCCGGTACCTATAGTATGGAATTTACGGTACTCTCCTTCGTAAAAACGTTCGAAAAGGTGATTTATTTTCTCTGCGGGAATAGGTGTTCCCGGGTTGTTTATACTGAATGTATAATGCTGGTTGTTAGGATCAATACTTTGTCTTAGAGTGATTGTCCCTCCTTCGAGAGTGTATTTAGCCGCATTTGACAACAGGTTATAGAGAATCTTGTCAAGCTTGTCCGAATCGAAATAACCCGTACAGGGAGTGTCGAAGTTTTCTAATGCGATGTATAGCTTCTTTTTCCGTACGAGCGGAGTGAAAGCTATGACTGAACGTTTGATGAACAGGGTGATGTTGCCTTCGGATACACGCAGTTGTTGCTTGGCATTTTCTACTTTCCGGAACTCCAGAATTTGTTGTATAAGCCTGATGAGGCGCATGGAATTGTCAGATATACCTCTTAGCTGGCTTTTCATACGTGGATATTGCAAATTCAGTTCTTCTACCGAAGCCTGTATGACCGAAAGAGGAGTAAGCAATTCATGGGTAATATTGGTAAAGAATTGCAGTTTGGCATGGTTCACTTCTTCGAGTTTTTGTCGTTGCAATTTCCCCATTTCGATGGCGCGTCTCATCAGCATACGTTTCCGTATTGTAATATAAAGGTATACAAATATGCCTATGGCCAGCAGAATGTACAGACAATAAGCCCACCAGGACAACCAGGGTGGAGGCAGAATAGTTATATGGATACTGCGTTCCTGATTCGACCAGTTCCCATTGGGATTAGCTCCTTTTACTTTGAATATATAGTCGCCGGCCGGTAAATTGTTGTAGTAGGCAAAATGACGGCGGGCATTGGTCGAAATCCATTTAGGGTCGTATCCTTCCAGTTGATATTTGTATTTGTTTAGTTGTGGATTGATATAACTCAGTATTGAAAAGTCAAGGCTGAAATTGTTTTTATCGTAAGGTAGTACGATGTGCGTGGCATAATCCAATGGGGCGTTGAGTATTTTTTCTACTTCTGCCTGAGGTAAATGCCGGATGGAGGTATTGTGTATTTGCAGGTCGGTAATAACAACTGGATAGGAAGTGTTGTCGTAGCTGATCTGATCCGGACGGAAACTGTTAAGTCCTCGTGCACCTCCGAAGTATAAGGTGCCGTCTTCTTTCTTGAAACAGGCATTACGGTTGAATATATGGTCTTGTAATCCTTCCTCCATGGTGTGGGTATGAATATGTGCAGCATCAATATGGTTAATATTAATGTGATACATTTTGGTATTGGTGGTCAGCCACAGTCCTTCTGAATTGTCTTCAATCATTGAAAATACGACATCGCCCGGTTCGAATTGTTCATTGAACACGGACAGGAAACGGTCAGTTTTCTCGTCATACAGATCAAGCCCGTTTCCATTAGTGCCTGCCCATATTTGGTTATGGCTGTCGACACACATAGTCATGGCACCTACTGATTGAGAGTTGTTATGCGAGGCGGCGTAAATTTTCCCACTGTATTTATTTCCATCGTATGTCAGACGCCAAATGCCATTGTTGGGAGTAGCTATCCATATATTACAGTTTTTGTCCTCTACTATTTTGAAAACGGGAACTTGCGCCCATGCCTGTTTTTCGTTGGGGATAAGCATGTCTATGATCCACATTTTCCCTTTTGAATCAAGCATACACAGTCCGGTTCGTGTTCCAATCCACAGGTTGCCGCGTTTATCTTCCAATAACGAATAGATGCATACATCGGTCAGAGCAGGATGTGTTTGCGTATTGACTACTTTTGTCTCTTTACCGTTGTATAACCATATTCCGTCATCCCACGTTGCAAAGCAGAAGGTGCCATCGGACAGACGGATTATATCGTTGACAGTCGATATGAACGGAAGATGACTGAATGCTGGATGCTGCTTGTAATGTATTACTTTCTGTTCGGCAACGTTGTATTCAATGAGTCCATATCCCATAATTCCCATATAAATGGATTGTTCGCTTGCAGGAAAAGCACTGCGTACCGAACTGGTGGGGAAACGTTGCAATAATGGAGCTATCGGGTCATAGTTGAACAGTTTTTTTCTGGTGTTTACAGTATAGACACCTCCTCCAAGCATACCAATCCACATGAGTCCGTCCCGGCTGTACAGTAAGGCATTGACTTCATTGAAAGGTAATGGATTTTTTCCTTTGTTGGGCAGATAATTGCTGAATGTACCGTTTCCGTTTTCCGATTCAAGAATACTGAGTCCGCTACGTGCGCCAATCCATAATTTTCCGGTATTACGGTCTTGTGTGATTGTATATATGATATTATCGCACAGACTTTCTTCTCGGTTTTCTTCATGTTTGAAGTGTTTAAGACTATAGTTATCCATGTCGTATGGATTTTCCATTTTGATCAGGCCATGTCGCCATGTCCCTATCCATATATTACCTTTGTTGTCTTCGAATAAGGTATGTGCTGATTGTGATGGGTTGATGTTTCTGTAGGTATAGAATCGGTCGCTTTTCGGATCGTAACGAAGTAACCCTTGAGCCCACGTTCCTATCCATATGTTTCCGTTGGAGTCCTCAATGATGGATTTGACATCAAAATACGGACTATTTGTTTCTTGAATCTGTGAATCACATAATTCAAAAGTATTACTTCCTGCCTTTTTCCTGAAAATACCCTTATTGGCTCCTACCCATATCTCTCCTTTGTTGGTACATTCCAAGGCCTCAATATGGCTTACTTGGAGGAGGGGAGAGATGATCTTTTTAATACTCCCCTTTTGTTTGTCAAGTACGTACAAGCCGTTGTTTGTACCTATCCATAGCTTGTGGTTGTTGTCTTCGGATACAATGTTTACAAAGCCGTTTATATTGTGTGTGGGATCGATACCATTAGGGCGATAGACTATATTAGAGTAGCCATCAAAGCGCAGTAAGCCGTTATAGGTTGAAATCCAGATGTAACCATCATTGTCCTGATATAAATTCCGCACTTCGTTGGTTGGTAAAGATGAGGAATTCAACGGAATGAATTGTAGATCGTTGGCATGCAGGTTGTAACGGATGTTTGCCAAAAGAATCAATAGTAGAAAAAGAAAGAGTTGTTTAGGTAAGGAAATGGTGTGTATCATAGCTATTGACTTTTTTTGTTCAGATATAAGGCCACGTTTGAATAGATGTATTTTCAAAGTATGGTGAACCTAAAAGGGAGGATTGCGCGTATACATGACTCAGTCATGCATACGTGCAATTCTTTTTATTTTATACGAGATTCTTTTAGAATAAGAATCTCAGTACGTCGTTGAAGTTAGCCCAAAGAAGCAGGGCAAAGAGCAAGAACATACCCACCATCTGTGCGTGTTCCATGAACTTGTCGCTCGGTTTACGGCGTGCAATAATCTCATAGAGCAGGAACAGAACGTGTCCACCATCTAAGGCTGGGATAGGCAGAATGTTCATAAAGGCCAGAATGATACTGAGGAAAGCTGTCATGTACCAGAACTGATGCCAATCCCATGTAGCGGGGAAGATACTGCCGATGGTTCCAAAGCCACCCAGTTGTTTGGCTCCTTCCTTAGAGAAGAGATACTTCATTTGGCCTACGTAGCCTTTCAGTGTGTTGATACCTAAAGCTACTCCGGCGGGGAATGAAGAGAAGAACGAGTATTCTTTCTGTACCACTGGCAACAGGCGTGCGGTACGCATTTCAGCCGTAATTCCGATTTCGTAAAGTGAATCGGTTGTCAGGCTGAGGGTATCAGTAACGCCGTTACGTACATAGGTCAGACGGATATCGTGTGAGGCTTGTCCGTCCTTTTGGCGATTCATCATTTCTTCCTTAAAGTCGAAATAGGCAATGTTTCGTCCGTCCAGTTGGGTGATGCTGTCGCCCGGTTGAAGTCCGGCCAGTGCGGCAGGACGCCCGGCTACGACACTGTCGATAACAAACGGATAGCGGAAGTCGGCAAAGCGTGTACTGTCGGCCAGCAGTCGGTCCATCAGGTTTTCGGGGATGTAGACGGATGCTTCTTTACCGTCGCGCAATACAGTCACCTGGCGAGCATCAACAATAGCGGTCAGCAGATCGCTACCCATACGCTCGAAGGGTACGCCGTCGGCTGAGATTAATACGTCACCGTCGCGGAAGCCTGCCTGATGCATCGTTTCGTTGAAGTCCATACCGAGCGGGGCTTTCTGTACGGGAATGTAGGAGTCACCCCAGGCAAAGAGTATCATGGAGTAGATGAACAGGGCCAGCAGGAAGTTGAACAACACACCTCCCACCATGATGAGCAGTCGTTGCCATGCCGGTTTGGCGCGAAACTCCCATGGCTGCATGGGTTGCTTCATCTGTTCGGTATCCATTGACTCGTCTATCATACCGGCTATCTTGACATAACCACCCAAAGGCAGCCAGCCGATACCGTATTCTGTTTCGCTGTTCTTAGGTTTGAACTTAAACAGCGTGAACCAGGGGTCGAAGAAGAGGCAGAACTTTTCCACTCGCGTCTTGAAGAGGCGGGCAAAGAGGAAGTGCCCCATTTCGTGTATGACGACGAGCAATGAAAGGCTCATAATCAGTTGCAGGGCACGAATCAAGAATGTTTCCATTATTTATCCAACTATTAAATTTCAACTATTAATTATTAATTTTCAATTGATGA
Source organism: Bacteroides sp. CAG:633 (assembly GCF_000435115.1). Lineage (NCBI taxonomy): Bacteria > Pseudomonadati > Bacteroidota > Bacteroidia > Bacteroidales > Bacteroidaceae > Bacteroides > Bacteroides sp. CAG:633. The sequence goes on from NZ_FR883138.1 coordinate 6,168, forward strand.
AGCTTTCGGCTACACGGCGCGCTTCGGCATCGGTGGCTACATAGTCTTCGTAGGTAGGTTTGCTGATGAAAGATACACGTTCCATGGTCTTTTCAATCACATCGCTCATGCCGAGGAAGGAGATGCGGTCGTGTAGGAAAGCGGCTACGCACACTTCGTTAGCTGCATTGACAATGCAGGGCATGTTTCCCCCCCGGTGCAGGGCTTCGTAAGCCAAAGCCAAGTTACGGAAACGGGTGGTATCGGGTTGCTCGAAAGTCAGTTCCGTACATTTGGTGAAGTCCAGACGTGGGAACGAGGCGTGCAGACGGTCGGGATAGGAGAATGCGTACTGAATAGGCAGGCGCATATCGGGCATACCGAGCTGTGCTTTTACGGCACCGTCTTCAAACTGTACCATGCTGTGAATGACCGATTGCGGATGTACAACTACTTCTATCTGATCCGGGCGTACGCCGAACAACCATTTGGCTTCTATCACTTCGAATCCTTTGTTCATCATCGAAGCGGAATCAATGGTAATCTTGGCACCCATCTCCCAATTGGGATGATGCAGAGCCTGTTCTTTAGTCACGGTTTTCAGTTGCTCGTGAGTGAACGTGCGGAAGGGACCTCCCGACGCGGTAAGAATGACTTTCTCGATAGCGTTTCCGTTTTCACCGGCCAGACACTGGAATACGGCAGAGTGTTCCGAGTCGACAGGAAGAATGGATGTGCGGTTCATGCGTGCCAGGTCGTTGATCAGTTCACCTGCTACGACGAGTGTCTCTTTGTTGGCCAAAGCGATGGTTTTACGGGCACGGATGGCGTTGATGGTAGGTTTCAGTCCGGCATAGCCCACCATCGCAGTCAGTACCATGTCGACGGGTTTCTCGGCAACAATCTGGCAAAGAGCCTCTTCGCCGGCATATACCTTGATAGGTAGGTCAGCCAGTGCTTCTTTCAGTCGCGGATATTTCGACTCGTTGGCTATGACTACGGCTTCGGGCATAAACTTGCGCGCCTGTGCGATGAGTTCCTCGACACGGTTGTTGGCCGTCAGTATGTAGGCCTCGTATTTGTCGGGGTGCTCTTCGATGACTTGCAGGGCCTGTGTCCCGATGGAGCCGGTAGAACCTAATATGGCAATCTGTTTCTTTATCATTTTCAGATTCGTTTTTTTGAGTATTTCTCTATACTTATATATAATGTATATTTCAGTTGTTCGGTTTAGAATACAATGAATAATTCCGGGTCGGCGGCCCTGCCCCTGTGCCACAGCTCGAAGTGCAGATGTGGGCCAGTAGTCAATTGCCCGGTATTTCCTACCAGTGCAATGGCTTCGCCGCCTTTCACCTTATCGCCGCTTTTCTTGAGCAGCGAACCACAATGCTTATATATTGAAACGAACTCCTGGCTGTGTTGTATGGCTATCATGTACCCTGTTTCGGTGGTATAAGTGCTCAGTATGACCGTGCCGTCGAGGGTAGCCAAAACGCTTTCACCGGGATTGGCGGCAATGTCGGTGCCGAAGTGTTGCTGTTCGGCATCGAACTTGGCCGAAATCATACCACGGGTGGGGCGGTAAAAGATCAGTCCATCGGCTTCGGTGTGAGCGGTGATGTTGGTCAGGTTGTACTTTTCGGCCTCTTCATACTGTTTGCGGAAGTCGGTTTCGCGTTGGGTGCGTTCCATCAGCGAGTCCTCGCGGAGAATGGCCAGTGAGTCCATGGAACGTACGGTGTCGGCTTTGATTTTTCCCAGAAAGATGTCCTGGATGTTCATGATGTAGAGGTTCTGCTGGTTGACCAATAGCTGTAGGGAGTCTACCCGCAAGGCGTTTTCTACAACCTGTGCACGGACCTCACTGTTCATATAACCAGGCAAATAGTTGCGTAGAGGTGTGGCAGCTATGATGAGGGCAGCAATCAGAAACAGGACGGTAAGTACGGAAAGCAGTACGGAGATGCCGTTCAGTTTGGACACGTGCAAACCGAAGACCTCTTCCAGCGTATTCTCGTTGATGACGGTCAGTTTGTACTTGAATTTGATGTCTTTCCAAAAGGCTTTTCTTCGTTTCCTGTTTTTCTTTATCATGATTCGATCCTGTTTATTCAGTATTGTTTTTTTGTAAACCAGGCTTTTTTCGTTTTATTCCTCTTCTGCTTCGTCAAGGTTCAGCAGGCCTTGCGGCAAGTCTACCGTAATGACTTTATGCTGCTGGTCGATGTCGACGATAAAGTCTTCCTGTGCAGGAATGAGCAGTTCCTCTCCCTGGCGGTCTACGATGAAGAGGGTGTTGAGGGTAGAGTCGTCCACATCGGTTACTTCACCCAAGTGTCCGTGGTGTATTTCTTCCATACGGAACCCTACGAAGTAGTTCCACGTCAGTTCGTCCGGTGCAACCTGCTCGGCATGTTTTATGGGGAAGTAGACCTCAACGTTGGTGAACATGCGTGCCCGTTCGGCGGTATCGATTCCTTCGAGTTTCATCAGGGCTGTGGTGTCCGAACGGAAGCGGTACTCTTCGATGAAGAAGGGTACGAGGATACCGTCCAACAGGCAGATGATGTATTCTGCTTCCACACGGTCGAAGATGTCGTCGCTGAAGGTGAACTGCAATTCGCCGTGGATGCCGTGGGGCTTGTTGAATATACCTATTTTATATACTTCTTCTCGTTTGATCATATTGTTTATATTCTCGTTATCCGTGCTCCCAGTGCATTGAGTCGTCCTTCGATGTTCTGGTAGCCGCGGTCTATCTGTTCGATGTTGTGGATGCGGCTGATGCCATCGGCACTCATGGCTGCTATCAGCAGGGCGATGCCTGCCCGGATGTCGGGTGAAGTCAGATTGCCTCCGCGCAGCTTAAAGTTGTGGTTGTGACCGATGACAACGGCGCGATGCGGGTCGCAAAGGATGATTTGTGCTCCCATGTCTATCAGTTTGTCCACAAAGAACAAACGGCTTTCGAACATCTTCTGGTGGATGAGCACACTGCCTTTGGCCTGTGTGGCTACTACAAGCATCACACTGAGAAGGTCAGGAGTAAGTCCCGGCCACGTGGCATCGGCAATGGTCATGATGGAGCCGTCGATGAATGATTCTATTTCGTAACTGTCCTGAGCAGGAATGTAGATGTCGTCGCCCCGTTGCTCCATCTGGATGCCCAGTCGGCGGAAGCTGTAGGGAATAATGCCCAGATTCTGGTGCGACACGTTTTTGATGGTCAGTTCGCTTCCTGTCATGGCAGCCATTCCGATGAAACTGCCCACTTCGATCATGTCGGGCAGTACGGTATGTTCCGTTCCGTGCAGCTCTTCTACGCCTTCGATGGTGAGCAGGTTCGAGGCAATGCCTTCTATCTTGGCCCCCATACGGTTCAGCATGCGGCACAGCTGTTGTACGTAAGGCTCGCATGCTGCGTTGTAAATGGTTGTTTTGCCTTTGGCCAGCACGGCAGCCATGACGATGTTGGCGGTACCGGTGACGGACGCTTCGTCGAGCAGCATGTAGGTGCCTTTCAGCTCGCGGGCGGTAATCTCGAAGATTTCGCGCTTGTCGTTATAGGTGAAGTCGGCGCCCAGGTTCTGTATGCCGATGAAGTGTGTGTCCAGTCGGCGGCGTCCTATCTTGTCGCCTCCGGGTTTGGAAATCAACGCTCTGCCGAATCGTGCCACCATGGGACCTACCAGCATGACAGAGCCACGCAGACTGGAGCATTTCTTCAGAAAGGCGTCGCTTTCCAGATAGTCCAAGTCGACGTTCTCGGCTTTGAAGCTGTAAGTATCTATCCCTTGCTTGGACACGGTGACGCCCATGTCGCGCATCAGTTGAATCAGATTGTTGACGTCCAGAATATCGGGGACGTTGTGCACGATGATTTCCTCGGGTGTGAGCAGAGTGGCGCAGATAATCTCCAGTACCTCGTTTTTGGCTCCCTGGGGATAGATGTCGCCCGAAAGTCTGTGACCTCCTTCTATTACAAATGATGCCATGGTGTTGCAGGGTATTTAGTATTTCCGTTTATTATTGTTCCGGTTGTTATTGTTGTTCCGGTTGTTGTTATTATTAGCCTTGTTGGGACGGTAGTTCTGCTCGATGCGTTCGGCCATCAGGCGTACGATGTCGTCGGTCATTTGCAGTTTTCCGTTCGACAGTTCTAAAAGATCTTCGGCTATCTTGCGGTCGTCTACCGTGTCCTTGTTCCACGTCATGTAGTCCTTCTTCATGTGGTTGCAGATCAGGGCTACCAGATTGCGCTTCTCGTCGCCTTCGGGAAATTCGCAAGCTTTCTGGATCAGTATTTCCAGCGTGCGTCCGTAGTGGCGGTAGCGTATCTTGGTGTTGGGGTAGGGGACGGGCTCGGGTTTGTTGTCCAGCTTGTCCTTGCGGATGACTTCGAAAGGATAGTCGATGTCGAGCTTGAAGTCGGACATGATGGCCAGGTGATCCCAAAGCTTGTGCTTGAAGTCGGGCACGTCGCGCAAGTGCGGGAACATACCTCCCATAATGTTGATGATGGTGTTGGCACAGCGTTGGCGCTCGGCACGGTTCTCGATGGTCAGAGCGTGGTCTACCATGTTCTGGATGCTGCGTCCGTATTCGGGAAGAGGCATCCGTTTCTGTTGAGTGTTATATTGCATTTTGTTAATGGATAATTGACGTTGGGTAATGTCTTTTTCTTTCACGGCGTTGGCTTACAGCAGCTTCTTGGGCATGCTGGCCACGAACTCTTTCAGGTAGAAGGGTTCGAAGTAGGCTACGTCCTTGAAGTCCTGTTCGGCTATAGCTTTTTCGGCCAGTGGGAACATCATGCTGGCCAGCGGACGGATGTCGTCAAGGAAGTGTGCGTTGGGATGAGTTATCTTCTCCTTGCACTTGGCGGCTCCGTCGCCGAAGAAGTATACGGGATGTTCGTTCAGAAATTCCGTGTACGAGTTTTCGTCCACAATGTCGGCGGCAATGTCGCGCACGGGTCTGAGGGCGCGGTCGTAGATGGCGGCATAAACTTCCATGCGGCGGGCGTCGATCATGGGGCACAGCAGGGCATCGTCGGGCAGCTCGTCGTGATAGAGCAGCACGGGGACACTAAGCACCTTCAGCGTAGGCAGGCCGATGAGTTTCAGGTCGCGTCCGTAGCATACGCCTTTGGCCATGGACACACCGATACGCAGGCCGGTGTACGAGCCTGGGCCACAGCTGACGGCTACCGCATCGAGCGGCATGGCATGGCTGTCGGCAAACGACAGGGCTTCTTCGACAAATACTCCCAATGAAACGGCGTGAGATGGGCCGTTCAGGTCTTCTTTTGTAAATACGTTTTGTCCGTCTTCGCTGACTGCCACCGAGCAGGCGGAAGTAGACGTCTCAATATGTAAGATACATGACATAGTTTCTAATCTTTTAATCAGCAGACAAAAATACATGATTATTTTCAGTATTTAAAATAATCGTGTAATTTTGCGCAAAACTTAAGAAGCATTATGATACAGTCAATGACGGGTTATGGCAAGGCAACAGTCGAACTGCCCGATAAAAAAGTGAACGTTGAGATAAAATCGCTTAACAGCAAGGCAATGGATTTGTCTACACGCATTGCCCCGCTTTACCGAGAGAAAGAGATGGAAATCCGTAACGAAATAGCCAAGACGCTGGAGCGCGGAAAGGTGGATTTCAGCTTATGGATTGAGAAGAAAGACGCCGAACAACTGGCTACTCCCATCAATCAGGAACTGGTGACGGCTTACTACAATCGGATAAAGGAAATATCGGCTGCGACGGGTATTCCCGAGCCCGAAGACTGGTTTGCAGCTTTGCTTCGCATGCCGGACGTGATGACCAAGAACGAGACGGTCGAGGTGACCGACGAGGAGTGGAGCGTGGTAGCTGCCGCCGTACGCGATGCCATCGGGCATCTGGTGGACTTCCGCAAGCAGGAAGGCGCCGCCCTCGAAAAGAAATTCCGTGAGAAAATAGCTAACATTACTCATCTGCTCGAAACTGTAGAGCCTTACGAGAAGGAACGGGTCGGAAAAATCAAGGATCGCATTACGGAAGCTTTGGAAAAAACACTGAGCGTGGATTACGACAAGAACCGTCTGGAGCAGGAACTCATCTACTACATCGAAAAGCTCGACATCAACGAAGAGAAACAACGTCTGGCTAATCACCTGAAATACTTCATCAGCACACTGGAAAGTGGCAGTGGACAAGGCAAGAAGCTGGGATTCATCGCTCAGGAAATGGGACGCGAAATCAATACGCTGGGCAGCAAGTCCAACCATGCCGAGATGCAGAAGATTGTCGTTCAGATGAAGGACGAACTGGAGCAGATCAAGGAACAGGTCCTGAACGTGATGTGATGGAAAGGAAGAATTCTTCCTCTCTTAATTTAACTACTTAAATATTTTAATTCTTAATAGAATCGTTGTGGCTAAACTGATTATCTTTTCAGCCCCCTCGGGTTCGGGCAAGTCAACCATCATCAATTATTTGCTGACACAGAACCTGAATCTGGCTTTTTCCATATCGGCTACCAGCCGTCCGCCGCGCGGAACCGAACGCGACGGTGTAGAATACTTTTTCCTGACGCCGGAAGAGTTTCGCCGTCGTATTGCAGACGATGAGTTTCTGGAGTACGAGGAGGTTTATCACGACCGCTTCTACGGCACGCTGAAAGCACAGGTCGAAAAGCAACTGGCCGACGGACAGAACGTGGTGTTCGACGTCGATGTTGTGGGCGGATGCAACATCAAGAAGTTCTATGGCGACCGTGCCTTGTCGGTATTCATCCAACCGCCTTCGGTGGAAGAACTTCGTCGCCGCCTTGTAGGACGGGGCACCGATACGCCCGAAGTAATTGAAGACCGTGTGGCAAAGGCCCAGTACGAGCTTTCGTTTGCTCCGAAGTTCGACAAGGTGATTGTGAACGACGACTTGGAGAAAGCCAAGGCCGAAGCGCTGGAAGTTATCACCAAATTTTTGCAGTCATGAAGTCGTTGAATAGAAGTACAGGCAACAAACCTTCGCCGATGGCGGGACGCACGAAATTGAACAAAGTGCTGTTGGTCATCAACATTGTGCTCTGCCTTGCATTGATTGGTCTGGCGGTGGGTTACTACTGTTATTCGGATTACGAACTGACGGTATGCATGTTGCTCATGGCGCTTTTCACAGGCTATAACGCCTTTTTGGTGGGTCGCACTTTGCGTGGCGGCAGGAAGAAATAGGGCATCGCGGCGGACATCCTTGTTTAAATCTTCAATCTCAGTGAAACAGATGAACATCGGCATTTTCAGCGGCTCCTTCAATCCCGTTCATATCGGACATCTGGCTTTGGCCAACTACCTTTGCGAGTACGAGGGACTGGACCAGGTATGGTTTATGGTCAGCCCCCGCAATCCGCTGAAAGAGGCCGACGAACTGATGGACGACTCGTTGCGTCTGAAGCTGGTTCAGCTTGCCGTCGAGGGCTATCCTAAGTTCCGGGCGTCCGACTTCGAGTTTCGTTTGCCGCGGCCTTCGTACACGGTGCATACGTTTGACGAGCTTCGGCGTGCTTATCCTCAGCACGTCTTTCATCTGATTATCGGGTCGGACAACTGGCTGCTGTTCCCGCGCTGGCGCGAGTCGGAACGTATTCTGGCCACTACTCCGCTCATCGTATATCCGCGTCCGGGCTATCCGGTCGACCCACAGACACTTCCTCCGACGGTGAGGATGACATCGGCTCCCGTTTTCGAAATCAGCTCCACCTTTATCAGGCAGGCCATTGCCGAGGGACGCGACATCCGTTATTTCCTCCATCCGCGGGTGTACGAGGCGTTGTGCAAAGAGGACCATTGTACGGCTTCTCAAGTCGTGAAGCCGGAGTGACAGAAAAACTTCTTCTTTGTTTGTTTTCCTTTCAAAATGATATGATTAAGCCGTATTGGCTGACACGGCCTTTTTCTGAAACTTCCGAAATAGAAGTTGAACCGGGCAAAAACTGCCTTCAAATTGCATATATATGCGGCTAATAGTCGGAAAAAACGTCTTTCGGAGCAGAAAAATGCTTGTCCGCCGCCTCTGGAACACTTGTTCGGCTCTCGTGGATTGCTTGTTTGGCTCCCGTAGAATGCTTGTTTGGCTCGCCAACATTGCTTGTTGCGTTCGTCAACAAGGTATTTCGGAACCGAAATCATGGTTTTTTCCCGTCGGACGGAGTGTTTTTCTTCTATTCTGAATGTCAATATTTCACTATCGTGTTGTAGAAGAGACGAATGCGGAAAAACGCTTCGGAAAATGGAAACAAAAACACCTGCGGCCGGAAATATCGCATTCTCGCCGCAGGTGAAATACAAAGTGTCAAAATGTTAGTTACTCTAAACAGGCGTCTAAGTCGCGTGTCAGCTGTTCCTTGTCTATGTGCTGGCCGATGAAGACTAACTTCTGCATCCGGTCGCCATACTTCTCGTCCCAGTCGCGCATCAGTCCCGGCTCCTGTTTCATCAGTTCGATGAGGTCTTCTTCGGGAGCAGTGGCATACCACAGTCCGGCTTCGGTCAGTTTCTTCTGCACGCCGGCCTGCTCGAAGAGGTACGACATGTCGCGGTTGTGGCTGAAGTAGCACACGCCCTTGGTACGGATGATGTTGCTGGGCCAGCGGGTGGCGATGAACTGGTCGAGCTTGTGGATGTTGAACGCCGGACGGCGGTAGTACACAAACGTCTGGATGCCGTATTCCTCCACCTCGCCGCCTTCGTGGTCGTGATGGTGGTGGTGATGGTGTCCGTGCTCGTCGTCCTCGTCGTGGTGATGTTCATGCTCGTCGTCGTGATGGTGCTCGTGCTCCTCGTGGTCGTGGTGGCCGTAGCTGTGCGCCTCGCGTTCTTCTTCGGGGGTAGCCTGACGCTCTATCTCGCGTATCCATCCGGCGGAGGTGGCCACGCGTTCGAAGTTGAACATGTGGGTGTTGAGGATGCGTTCGAGGTCAATGCGTCCGTAGTCGCATTCAATGATTTCGGCAGCCGGCTGCAGGGTCTTGATGATCTGCTTGATGCGTCCCAGTTCTTCGGGTTTCACTTCCGAAGCCTTGTTCAGCAGGATGATGTTGCAGAATTCGATTTGCTGGATGATGAGGTTTTCGATGTCCTCTTCGTCGATGTGCTTGCGCGTCAGGTTGTCGCCGCAGGCAAACTCGCTCTGCATGCGCAGGGCGTCAACCACGGTGACGATGCAGTCGAGCCGGCAGATGCCGTATCGGGTATATATGCCGCCCATCGTCGGTATCGAGCAGATGGTCTGGGCAATGGGCTCGGGTTCGCAGATGCCGCTTGCTTCGATGACGATGTAGTCGAAGCGCTGCATCTTCAGTATGTCGCCAATCTGTTCTACTAAGTCCATCTTCAGCGTACAGCAGATGCAGCCGTTTTGCAGGGCTACCAGGCTGTCGTCCTTCTTGCCCACAACGCCGCCTTTCTGGATGAGGTCGGCGTCGATGTTCACTTCGCCGATGTCGTTGACGATGACGGCAAACTTGATGCCGCGCTTGTTGGCAAGAATCTGATTGACCAGTGTGGTTTTTCCGCTGCCCAGATAACCGGTGAGCAGCAGTACCGGAACTTCTTTTGTATTCATGAGGATTGTTATTTTTAGTTTCTTTTGTCCATTGTTTGAATAATGCGGCGCAAAATTAGCCGATTTCTCTGATAATAAGATGTAAAGTAGATGAAAGGTGTATAAAAGAAAATCTCTCCTGCCGTGCATGCACGACAGAAGAGATTCTTTAGTTGTATTGAGTATCTATGGCTGCGTTTGTTTCTTATACAATGCCTTGAGCCATCATGGCGTTAGCCACCTTCATGAAGCCTGCCACGTTGGCACCCTTCACGTAGTTCACGTAGCCGTCGGATTCGGTACCATACTTCACGCAGTTCTCGTGGATGTTCTCCATGATGTAGTGCAGTTTGGCGTCTACTTCTTCAGCGCTCCATGACAGACGTTCGGAGTTCTGTGTCATTTCCAGACCCGATACCGATACACCACCTGCATTGGCAGCCTTACCCGGAGCGTACAGAATCTTAGCTTCCTGGAATACGCGGATAGCTTCCGGAGTAGAAGGCATGTTGGCACCTTCGGATACGGCAATCACACCGTTGGCAATCAGCTTGCGTGCGTCGTCGCCGTCAATTTCGTTCTGAGTGGCCGAAGGAAGTGCGATGTCGGCTTTTTCGCCCCAAGGACGTGCGCCTTCTACATACTTCACACCCGGATATTGTTCAGCATACTCGCGGATACGTCCACGGTAGAGGTTCTTCAGTTCCATGATGTAGTCCAGTTTCTCGCGGTCGATACCTTCGGGGTCGTAAACGTAACCGTCAGAATCGGACATGGTCAATACTTTACCGCCCAGTTGCAGTACTTTTTCAGCTGTATATTGGGCAACGTTTCCAGAACCTGAGATGAGGACAGACTTGCCTTTCAGATCCCAGCCTTTGGTCTTCAGCATTTCCATCAGGAAGTATACGTTACCGTAACCGGTAGCTTCGGGACGGATCAGTGAGCCACCGAATTCGCGGCCTTTACCTGTCAGTACGCCGCTGAATTCACGTGTCAGCTTCTTGTACATGCCGAACATGAAGCCTACTTCGCGGCCGCCTACACCGATATCACCAGCCGGTACGTCTACATCGGGACCAATGTGGCGCCACAGTTCCAACATGAATGCCTGGCAGAAACGCATTACTTCAGCATTTGACTTGCCACGCGGCGAGAAGTCGGAACCACCTTTACCGCCACCCATCGGCAGTGTAGTCAGTGAGTTTTTGAATGTCTGTTCGAAAGCAAGGAATTTCAGAATACCCAAATTGACTGATGCATGGAAACGGATACCACCTTTGTACGGGCCAATGGCGTTGTTGTGCTGTACGCGATAACCCATGTTTGTCTGTACGTTGCCTTTGTCGTCAACCCACGTTACGCGGAACTGATATACGCGGTCGGGGATGCAAAGACGTTCGATCAGATTAGCTTTGTCGAACTCGGGATGTTTGTTGTATTCTTCTTCGATGGTCGACAGTACCTCTTCTACTGCCTGATGATACTCCGGTTCGTTGGGAAAACGTCTTTTCAGATCTTCTAATACCTTAGCTGCATTCATAATCTATTTTTCTTTTATTGGTTTTTACTATATGTTACCTAAAACAATATATTGCTTACTAACTTCTTCTTTATTGCTGATTGCGGTTGCAAAAGTAAACATAAAATTGGAACCTGCAAACATTTTATAAAGAAAATGCGGGATAAACCAACATTTTTGTTGTTTTATCCCGCATAATGGAATAAAAAGATATTATTTATTCTTTTTGATAGACTGAAAGACAGGCAGGAATACGAACGCAGCCGAAAGTGCAAGCGTTACGATTACAGGACCGTCAATTCGTTCGGCATATACCAGAACAAGGTAGCAAAGTGCTGCCCAAAGCAGCACAATGCATACTATTTGTGTTTTTGATAACGGACGTCTCATTGGCAGGCTTTCTTTTTATCCACGATGGCGTCGATAACGGCTACTGCCGTGATGTTGACGATGTCGCGGACGGAACTTTCGAAGTCGGTGAAGTGAATCGGCTTGTTCAGTCCCATTTGTATCGGGCCTATCAGTTCCATTTCCGTATTCATGGCCTGCAGCAGTTTATAGCCTGCATTGGCCGAGCTCAGGTTGGGGAAGATAAGTGTGTTGACATCCTTGCCTTTCAGTCGGGTGAACGGGTACTTGGCATCGCGCAGCGTACGGTTCATGGCAAAATTAACTTGCATTTCACCGTCGATAGCCAGGTCGGGATAATGCTGTTGCATGTAGTCTACGGCCTGGTGCACGCTTACCGGACTTCCTTCCTGATCGGCACCGAAGTTCGAGTAACTCAGCATGGCCATCACCGGAGTGTGGTTGAAGAAACGTACGGTCTGGTCGGCCAGACGGGCAATGTCTATCAGGGTTTCGGCATCCGGATGGCGGTTGATCAGTGTGTCGGCCAGGAAGTAAGTTCCTTTCTTGGAGTTCAGTATGTGCATGGTGCCGAAGTGGGAGTAACAGGGCTGTATGCCGATGACTTCTTTGGCCACCTTGATGGTATTGCTGTATTTGGTGTACAGTCCGGTGATGAAAGCGTCGGCTTCGCCTGTCTCTACCATCATCATACCGAAGTAGTTGCGTTCGAACATCTTGTCGTTGGCTTCCTCGTAGGTGACACCTTCGCGTGCGCGTTTTTCGGCCAGGATACGTGCATAGCGTTCGCGGCGCGGTGCTTCGTCGGGATGGCGCAGGTTGACAATCTCGATACCGTCCAGACTGAGGTCGAGTTGCTTGGCGAGTTTTTCGATAGCCTCGTCGTTACCTAATATAATAGGATGGCAGATGCCTTCGGCCTTAGCTTCGACGGCAGCCTTCAGCATGTTGGGGTGAATACCTTCGGCAAACACTACGCGTTGCGGGTTGCGTCGGGCAGTATCGTAGAGCTGGCGGGTCAGTTTGCTTTCCTGTCCCATCAGTTCGCGCAGTTGCAGTTTGTAGGCATCCCAGTCTTCGATGTTTTTGCGGGCTACTCCGCTTTCCATGGCAGCGCGTGCTACGGCACACGATACTTCGGTGATGAGGCGCGGGTCTACCGGTTTCGGGATGAAGTAGTCGGGGCCGAAAGTAAAGTTGTTCACATGGTAAGCCTCGTTTACGACGTCGGGTACCGGCTGTTTGGCCAGGTCGGCTATGGCGTGTACGGCAGCCAGTTTCATTTCTTCGTTGATGGCACGGGCGTGTGTATCGAGTGCACCGCGGAAGATGTAGGGGAAACCGATAACGTTATTTATCTGATTAGGATAGTCACTGCGTCCGGTTGACATCAGTACGTCGGGACGTGCAGCCATGGCATCCTCGTAAGATATTTCCGGAGTGGGATTGGCCAAAGCGAACACAATGGGGTGGTCGGCCATGCTGCGTACCATGTCCTGTGTCAGCACATTGCCTTTGGAAAGTCCGAGGAATACATCCGCTCCCTTGATGGCTTCGGCCAGGGTGTGTACGTCGCGGCGGTCGGTGGCAAAGTAACGTTTTTGTTCGGTCAGATTCTCGCGGTCGCTGGTGATGACACCTTTGCTGTCCAGCATCAGGATGTTTTCGCGGCGTGCACCGAGTGCTTCGTACAGTTTGGTACACGAAGTTGCCGAAGCGCCTGCACCGTTTACTACTATTTTCACGTCTTCAATCTTCTTCCCGGCCACTTCCAGAGCGTTCAGCAGTCCGGCACTGGAGATAATGGCTGTACCGTGCTGGTCGTCGTGCATGACGGGGATGTCCAGCTCTTCTTTCAGCCGGCGTTCTATTTCGAAGCATTCGGGAGCTTTGATATCCTCCAGATTGATACCGCCGAAAGTCGGTGCGATGGCTTTTACAGCTTCTACAAACTTGTCGGGATCTTTTTCGTTTACTTCGATGTCGAACACATCGATACCGGCATATATCTTGAAGAGCAGTCCTTTTCCTTCCATAACGGGTTTACCGCTCAAGGCGCCTATGTCGCTCAGTCCCAGCACAGCTGTACCGTTGGATATAACAGCTACCAGATTGCCTTTAGCTGTATATTTATAAGCATCTTCCGGGTTTTTCTCTATTTCCAGACAGGGTTCGGCTACGCCGGGCGAATAGGCCAGCGAAAGGTCGGTCTGTGTACTGTAGGGCTTTGTGGGGACTACTTCTATTTTTCCAGGTTTGCCTTGCGAGTGATAGAGCAAAGCAGCTTCTTTTGTAATCTTTACCATAGTCTGATTGATGTTGATGAATAATGAATATTGTATAATTGTATTTGTATTTATTCCATCAGCATGGCTTTGAAATGCGATGCCGATGGAAGAGGGTTATGTCAGGCATTCAGTGCCTGTTCGATATCGGCGATAATATCGTCCACATTTTCTATTCCGACCGAGAAACGGATCAGGTCAGGACGTACGCCAGCTTCGATCAGTTGCTCATCAGTGAGTTGGCGGTGTGTATGGCTGGCAGGATGCAGCACGCAGGTACGTGCATCGGCTACGTGAGTAACGATAGCAGCCAACTTCAGGTTGTCCATGAACCGGATGGCTACGTCGCGTCCACCCTTCAGACCGAAGGAGATAACACCGCACGAACCGTTGGGCATGTATTTCTGTGCCAGTTCGTAGTATTTGTTGTCGGGCAGGCCGCAATAGTTCACCCATGCCACTTTTTCGTTCTTTTGCAGGTATTCGGCAACGGCCTGTGCGTTTTTGCAGTGTTGAGGCATACGCAGGTGCAGGGTTTCGAGACCGAGGTTCAGCAGGAAAGCATTTTCGGGCGACTGAATGCTACCCAGGTCGCGCATCAGCTGTGCGGTAGCCTTGGTGATGTAGGCCATCTTGCCGAAGGCTTTTGTATACGTCAGTCCGTGATACGATTCATCGGGCGTACACAGTCCGGGGAACTTGTCGGCATGGGCATCCCAGTCGAAGTTTCCACTGTCTACGATACAGCCGCCTACGCTGGTGGCATGTCCGTCCATGTACTTGGTGGTAGAGTGAACCACGATGTCGGCTCCCCATTCGAACGGACGGCAGTTGATGGGAGTAGGGAAGGTGTTGTCCACTATCAGGGGCACACCATGTTTGTGTGCAATACGGGCAAACTTCTCGATGTCGAGCACCTCAAGAGCGGGGTTCGAGATGGTTTCGCCAAACAGGGCTTTCGTATTGGGACGGAAAGCGGCGGAGATTTCTTCTTCGCTGGCGTCAGGATTGACAAAAGTAACGTCAATACCCTGCTTCTTCATGGTGACACCAAACAGGTTGAACGTACCGCCATAGATGGCCGACGAGCAGACAAAGTGATCGCCCGCTTCGCAGATGTTGAAGATGGCATAATAGTTGGCAGCCTGTCCGCTGGACGTCAGCATGGCGGCTACACCTCCTTCGAGGGCAGCAATCTTGGCGGCAACAGCATCGTTGGTGGGGTTTTGCAGACGGGTATAAAAATATCCGCTTTCTTCGAGGTCGAACAAACGCGCCATCTGCTCGCTGGTTTCGTATTTGAAGGTTGTACTCTGGTAGATAGGGAGCACCCGCGGCTCTCCTTTTTTAGGAGACCATCCGGCTTGTACGCAGAGGGTCTCGGGCTTGAATTGTTTTGCCATAATGCTATCTATTTTTTTTAGTTTCTTATCAATTAACATGTAACTGCTCGCAAAAGTAAGGAAAATAATGTAATTTTGTCCGCAATGAAGGTTAAATGATAATTTATTGGTGCACAACCGTTCCAAAATATTGATTGTAGATTTATGATTCGTATTCTGTTCGTATCCTTTCTTTTGGTTGTATTTTCTTTTGCGGTTTCGGCGCAGGAGCAGTGCGACACTCCGAAAGCTGGTGAAGGTATTTCGACATTTCTTGAGCGCAACGGCCGACCGGGAAGAAGTTATTATAAGGAATTTCTTGAACTTAATAAAAAGGCCTTGCGTGGTAAGGAAGAGCTGCGTCTGGGCGTGAAATATCAGTTGCCGCCTTTGCATGCAAAAGGTAGCAGAGGAGGAGAAGATAGCAGGCACCGAAAATCGGGTAGCAGGAAAAGTGTGATTCACGAGCCGCTTTTCGGGAAGAGACTGGCGGATGTAAAGGTGACAGGCAACCGTCTGCAAGGAGCCTGCTTCTATGTAGTGAGTGGACACGGAGGTCCTGATCCGGGTGCGATAGGTCGGATTGGGAAAACCGAGCTGCACGAGGACGAGTATGCATACGATGTAGCGCTGCGACTGGCACGTAACCTGATGCAGGAAGGAGCCGAGGTGCGTATCATCATACAAGACGCCAAGGACGGTATCCGCAACGACCGTTATCTCTCGAACAGCAAACGTGAGACCTGTATGGGCGATCCGATTCCTTTGAACCAGGTAGCAAGGCTGCAACAACGTTGTGCAAAAATCAATGAATATTATCGCAAGGATCGTAAAAAGTATAAATATTGCCGGGCAATTTTTCTGCATGTAGACAGCCGTAGCAAGAGTGCACAGACTGATGTGTTCTTTTATTATGCTCCGCAGAGCACGCTGGGCAAGCGGCTGGCTACGGGGATGAAGAATACTTTCGAATCGAAATACGACCGGCATCAGCCCAACCGTGGTTTCGAAGGTACTGTCAGCTCGCGTCGTCTGTATGTGCTGCTCAATGCTTCGCCGACAGCTGTGTTTGTCGAACTGGGTAATATTCAGAATGCTTTCGACCAGCGTCGTTTTGTTCTTAGTTCCAACCGTCAGGCTTTGGCCAAGTGGATGATGGAGGGCTTTATCGCAGATTACAAACGCTCGAAATAGCAATCCCGATTCATCGCGAACCGGGACTGCCAATAGGGGTATTTACATTCTGAAGAGTTTATTCTTTGACAGGCTCACCATTTTCGTCCAAAATGACTGTCAACTCTTGTTCGTCTGTCGTGACGAGAACTAACTTGTAGATTTTCTTGCCTTCTGTTTCTTTCACATAGGCTTCTTTCACACTTGCGCCTTCGTTTGTTGCTGCCAGTTTCTCGACGAGGGATTGCGGCAGTGCTGAAGGATCCATTTTTACAAACTCATCTTGCGGAGCGGTAGCTTCCGTTGCGTTTTCTGTTACAGGTGGGGTTACTTCTTGTGCAAACGTTGCAAAAGTGCTTACTCCGAGAATCATCGCTACTGTTACTAATACCTTTTTCATAATCGTTTAAGTTTAGGTGAATATTCAGGTTTTATTTTCTCACTCATAAACTGTAGTGCAAAGGGAGTGCCAACAGAAACAGCGATTTGTGGCATACTGTATTTTGTCTGTTAATGTCTGTTTATGCTCTGTTGGACGATGCGACTGTATGTTTGTTGGATAAAAATCCTTTTTGGTTGTTTCTTACAAGATAGGGGAATTGTTTGAAAACAGGCTTTTAGGCTCTTATCTGGGCAGAAATGTTTTCTTTTTATTTCCATACCGCGTGTTCCAGTGCCAGATATGCAGTTCGGGCATCGCTTTCAGAAATGTTAGCCTGTACTTACGTTTGTTAGCAATATTGCTGCAAAAATCGGGCAGACGGTTGGCTGACTGGAAGTGGGGATATTGTAGAATCTGTGCTACAATGTTGGGGAATAATTACCCATTTGGCGGTATCTTTCGCCTTGTTTCCCATCTTTCGGCTGAAAAAACTTCCGGTTTCTTTCTCTGCCTTTTTGTTTTTTCTGCTATATTTGCCGCGAATTGGTTTCATGCGGATATTCATCTTCGTGAATTAAAAGGGAATCGGGTGAAAGTCCCGAACAGTCCCGCTGCTGTGAAGCTCCATTCAACGTTCCGACAATTACTCTTGCCACTGGTCAACTGAACTGGGAAGGTGTCGGAGCGGGAGTCAGTCAGAAGACCTGCCATTTTCATCAAAGGCCGTTTTTACTCGTGGGATAGAAAAGCGGTGCGAAAATATTCAGTAATTAAACTTTTTGTGGGAAAGGCATACCTGAGGAAGAGGTGTGTCCGCAAAATGCCGGCTGTAGCCTTCGGGAAGCCATATTGTGTGCGAACAGTGGTTTATTGGCCGGACAAAACAGGAAAAACAATGAAAACAGTGATGGAAACCAGTGACTTTACAATTGTGAAGCGGGACGGATCGGCCGACCGCTTCTCGCTCGACAAGATAATGAATGCCATTATCAAGGCATTCCGTTCGGTGAACGAGCCTGTCAGCCTGAGTAATGTTTCGAAAATCATCAGCCGGCTCGACCTGTACGACGGCATCAAGGTGGAAGAAATCCAGAACTTAGTGGAGGAAGCCCTGATGCGCGAGGGACATTATCGGGTGGCAAAGTCGTTCATGCTCTACCGGCAGCGTCATGCGGAGGACCGCGAGGTGATGGACGAACTGAAGTTCTTGTCCGACTATTGCGAGGCAACCAATGCCGCTACCGGTTCGAAGTACGATGCCAACGCCAATGTGGAGCATAAAAACATCGCCACGCTGATTGGTGAACTGCCCAAGTCGAACTTCATCCGCCTGAATCGCCGGTTGCTGACCGACCGCATGAAGAAAATGTATGGCAAGGAACTGGCGGACCAGTACCTTGACCTGCTGACTCACCACTTTATATATAAGAATGACGAGACGAGTCTGGCCAATTATTGTGCTTCCATCACGATGTACCCCTGGCTGACGGGCGGTACGAAGTCGATAGGCGGCAATTCGACGGCACCCACCAACCTGAAGTCGTTCTGCGGAGGCTTTGTCAACATGGTGTTCATGGTTTCGAGCATGTTGAGCGGAGCTTGTGCCACGCCCGAGTTTCTGATGTATCTCAACTATTTCATCGGGCTGGAGTACGGCCGCGAGTATTACAAGGAGCCGGAAAAGGTGGTGGACCTTTCGCTGAAGCAGCGTACGGTCGATAAAATCATTACCGATTGCTTCGAACAGATTGTCTATTCCATCAATCAGCCTACCGGAGCACGCAACTATCAGGCTGTCTTCTGGAACATTTCGTATTACGACCGTTACTATTTCGAAAGCCTGTTCGGCGACTTCTTTTTCCCCGACGGCAGCAAGCCCGACTGGGAGGGACTGAACTGGCTGCAAAAGCGGTTTATGAAGTGGTTCAACCGGGAACGTACCAAGACGGTGCTGACTTTTCCGGTCGAGACGGTGGCTCTGCTGAGCAAGGACGGCGATGTGCTGGACCAGGAGTGGGGCGATTTTACAGCCGAAATGTATGCCGAGGGGCATTCCTTCTTTACTTATATGAGTAGCAGTGCCGACTCACTGTCCAGCTGCTGCCGCTTGCGCAACGAGATACAGGACAACGGTTTCAGCTATACCTTGGGAGCGGGTGGCGTATCGACCGGTTCGAAGAGTGTGCTGACGGTGAATATCAACCGCTGTGTGCAGTATGCCGTCAATCACCAGCTCGACTACAAGACGTTTCTGACCGATGTCATCGACCTGTGCCACCGGGCGCAGCTGGCTTATAACGAGAATCTGAAAGCGTTGCACGAACATGGCATGTTGCCCCTGTTCGATGCTGGCTACATCAATATGGGGCGGCAATACCTGACGATTGGCGTCAACGGTCTGGTTGAGGCTGCCGAGTTTATGGGAATCAAGATCAGCGACAATCCCGATTACCTGCGTTTTGTGCAGACCATTCTCGGACTGGTCGAAAAGAAGAACAAGGAGTATCAGACGAAGAATGTCCTGTTCAACTGCGAGATGATTCCGGCCGAAAATGTGGGTGTGAAGCACGCCAAGTGGGACCTGGAAGACGGCTATTTCGTACCCCGCAGCTGCTATAACAGCTATTTCTACGTGGTCGAGGACGATTCGCTGAACATCATCGACAAGTTCAGGTTACACGGCGCTCCCTACATCGAACACCTGACGGGCGGTTCGGCTCTGCATATGAACCTCGAAGAGCACCTTTCGCAGGCACAATACCGGAAGTTGCTGAAAGTGGCGGCGGAAGAAGGATGCAATTACTTTACCTTCAACATCCCCAATACAATCTGCAACGAGTGTGGCTACATCGACAAGCGCTACCTGCGCGAGTGTCCCCATTGCCACTCCAGAAACGTAGACTACATGACGCGCATCATCGGCTATCTGAAGCGTGTCAGCAATTTCTCCGAGGCCCGTCAGCACGAAGCCGCCCAGCGCTACTATGCGGTGGCCGGCAACGAGTTAGATTGAAAGTTTTTAGTTTGTTGTTAATAAATAAGTTATGCTTAAGTATGTCAATGCCGGCATCGTGTTTCAGGAAATTCCCGATGAAGTGACGCTGTCCATCAATCTGTCCAACTGTCCTTGCCGTTGTCCGGGTTGTCACAGTTCGTACTTGTGGGGCGATGTCGGCAAACCTCTGACTCCTGTGGCATTAGATGAGTTTCTTGCGAAATATGCTTCGGACATAACCTGTGTCTGTTTCATGGGAGGCGATTCCGATCCGGCTGCTGTCAACGGATTGGCGGGCTATCTGCGCCAACGCTATCCGCAGCTGAAGGTGGCCTGGTACAGCGGACGCACCATCCTTTCACCGGCTATTTGCAGAAGCCGTTTCGACTATATCAAGATAGGCCCCTACATCCGGCATTTGGGAGGGTTGCGCCAACCTACCACCAATCAGCGCCTGTACAGGATAGGTACGGCCGACGAATTGATAGACATTACTTCCCGTTTCTGGAATCGCAACCGGCGCATCGGGTAATTCTTCTCCATTTTTTTCCCAGTTAGGCAATAATTTTTTCCTAACTGGGCAATATTTTTTTCCTAACTGGGAAAAAATCCGGCGGCAGTAGTTGTGTGGTATACTCGCGAGCGATGCTTGCACGGCTCGTGAGAAACACTTGTGTGGCTCGTGAGCGACACTTGCACGGCTCGCGAGCCATGCAAGCAATACTCGTGGGAGTTGCTGGCAAAACCCGTGGCAATTGCAAGTAAAACCCGAGGCATTTGCAGACAAAACTCGTGGACTTTTCAGGCAAAACCCGGCGGCATTTTGTTCAAATCCCGCCGACTGATTACCGACGTTGCGCGGCAAAAGTTGGTAGTTGCAGGCGCCATGTAGGACTTTAGTGGTGAAAGATGAATACGCGGATGCCTTTGAAGTGCGGATATACACATATAAAAACAGAATGCCGAAAATAGCCTTCACGCTTTCACCGGGTAATTTCTGACTGAAAATCAGTAGAATATGGTGAAAGATAAAGTTTCACCCCATTTTGGAGAATCATTAAAAATCCGCGTTCATCCGCCACCATTCGCGTCGTCCGCGTATCCATCTTTCACCACAATCCGCTTACTTTCAGCAGCTTATGGTGAAACTTCACCATGCGAACTCCTGACAACTACATGGCTTTTCTGCCGGTTTTTCCGTTACCTTTCACCGTAACTGATTTATTTTGAGAGGGTTGTGGTGAAAGGTGGCGATGGGATTTGTCCTTGATGGAAGGGATAACCTAAAAAAAATAATGTAAGCGTCATATTTCTTACACTGATTATTTCGCTAAAATGTTTTTTTTTGCAAAAAATGTACACTTATGATATTATCTAAAAGGCAGAAAATAATAACAGCCATTGTGACAGGAACTATAGTAGGGAGTGGATTATTCTTCCTTTATATGTTAAGAGCGCATACTTATCTTACAGATGAGCCGTCGGCTTGTGTGAATTGTCATATTATGTCCCCTTATTACGCTACATGGATGCATAGTTCCCATTCAAGGAGCGCCACTTGTAATGATTGTCATGTTCCTCATGAAAACTTTGTAAAGAAATGGGCTTTTAAGGGAATGGACGGGATAAAGCACGTTGCTGCTTTTCTGGCAAGTTCTGAACCGCAGGTCATACAGGCACATCCTGCAAGTTCACAAGTTATAATGAATAACTGTATCCGATGCCACCAGCAACTTAATACCGAATTTGTGGAAACAGGACGTATAGACTATATGATGTCGGAAGTTGGAAAAGGAAAAGCATGTTGGGATTGTCATAGGGAGGTACCTCATGGAGGGAAAAACAGTCTTTCTTCCACTCCCAATGCGATAGTGCCACTACCGGAATCACCCGTGCCGGAATGGCTTAAGGAAATGAAGAAATAATAAAATAAAACTATAATATATGAACAATAATTTTAAATCTTGGCATGGATGGTTGTTGTTTGGTGTTTCAATGACCGTTGTTTTTTGTTTGGGACTTGCTGTATCTGCTTTGTCTGAACGCAGAGCTGAAGTGGTAAGCATTTTTAATAACAGAAAGAATCCTATGAAGGGTATTGTACCTCAGAATGAAAAGTTCCAGAGTGATTTCCCGAGAGAATATCAGACCTGGACAGAAACAGCCAATACTGATTTTCAGAGTGAGTTTAATGGAAACGTAATGGTTGACGTTCTCGAACAGCGTCCTGAAATGGTCATATTATGGGCTGGTTATGCTTTCTCAAAGGACTATTCTACACCGCGTGGACATATGCACGCAATAGAGGATATACGGGCAACATTGCGTACAGGCGCTCCGGAAAGCAAGAATGACGGTCCTCAGCCTTCTACATGCTGGACATGCAAGAGTCCTGACGTCCCACGTATGATGCAGGAAATAGGTGTTGATTCATTCTATAACAACAAGTGGGCTGCTTTTGGCTCGGAGATTGTAAATCCTATAGGATGTTCAGACTGTCACGATTCAGAGACTATGGATCTTCATATAAGCCGTCCAGCCTTGATTGAAGCATTTGCACGTCAGGGAAAAGATATAACAAAGGCAACACCGCAGGAAATGCGTTCTTTGGTCTGTGCACAGTGTCATGTGGAATATTACTTCAAAGGAGATGGGAAATATCTGACATTTCCTTGGGACAAGGGTATGACAGTGGAAACGATAGAACAATATTATGATGAGAACAATTTCTCTGACTATACACATGCCTTGAGCCGTGCTCCTATTATCAAGGCACAACATCCTGATTATGAAATATCCCAGATGGGAATTCATGGACAGCGAGGAGTATCATGTGCAGACTGCCACATGCCGTATAAGAGTGAAGGCGGTATGAAGTTCAGTGACCATCATATCCAGAGTCCTCTTGCCATGATAGACCGTACATGTCAGGTTTGCCACCGTGAAAGTGAGGAAACTCTGCGTAATAATGTTTATGAACGTCAGCGTAAGGCTAATGAAATAAGAAACCGTCTGGAAGAAGAATTAGCTTCTGCACATATTGAAGCCAAATTTGCATGGGACAAGGGAGCTACGGATAATGAAATGAAACCTGTTCTAAAGCTTCTGCGCGAGGCACAGTGGAGATGGGACTTTGGAGTGGCATCACACGGAGCAGCATTCCATGCGCCTCAGGAAATACAGAGAATTCTGTCGCATGGGCTTGACAGAGCCTTACAGGCGAGATTGTCTATTTCCAAGATATTGGCAAAACATGGATATACAGACAATGTACCTATGCCTGATATATCAACCAAGGAAAAGGCTCAGAAATTTATTGGACTGGATATTCCTGCAGAGAAAGCTGCAAAGGAACGTTTTATGAATAAGACTGTGCCAGATTGGTTGAAAGAGGCAAAATCTAACGGACGCATTATCTGATATTTATGTGGAAGAATACTTGGGGAGTAAAAGAAGGAATAATGACCTGTGGCGGATTGATAGCCATAGGTCTTATTTTGCATCTATTTACGGGGGCTGTTGATTGGAGCAGTTTTGCTTGGCCACTTAATATATGTATTTTAACAGTGTATGTAGTGGTCTTGATAATGCTTTATATTTTAAGGAAAAAGCTATATTTTGTTCGCTGGGCAATGTCGTATAATGCAGCTGTACCATCATTGATAGCAGTTGTATTTCTGACATTCCTTATGGGGATGATAAAACAGGTGCCGTCTTCTGTTTCTTCAGACAAAGTTTTCATATTTAACAGTATGCTTTCTTTCTGGCCTTTCATCCTGATTTATATTTGGATGACTTCAATAGTGGGACTGGTTTCCATAAAACATTTGTGTTCATTTCGTCTTAGCAGAATACCATTTCTGCTAAATCATTTAGGGTTGTTTATAGCTTTGGTTTCAGCTACTTTGGGAAGTGCTGATATGAAGAGACTGACTATGAATACCCGTATTGGACAGACTGAATGGCGTGCTACAGATATTAACGGGAATTTGTATGAATTGCCGTTAGCTATAGAACTAAAGAACTTTAGTATAGACGAATATCCACCGAAACTGATGCTGATAGATAATTCTACAGGAAAGGCTTTACCGCACGATAAACCTGAACACCTTTTGCTGGAAGATGGAGTAAATTCCGGTAAGCTGTCAGAGTGGAAGGTTGAAATATTGGACAGAATAGAAATGGCTGCATCTGTATCAGGAGAAGATACTATAAGGTATGTTGAATGGCCAAGTACCGGAGCCACTTATGCTGTAAATGTGAAGGCGGTTTCCAATGATGGGAAACGAACTGCCAGTGGTTGGGTAAGCTGTGGAAGTTTTCTGTTCCCATATCAGGCTCTTCGCCTTGACAGTAATTGCAGTCTGGTAATGCCGGATAGAGAACCCCGACGTTTCTCTTCAGATGTACTTATATATACAGAAAGCGGGAAAAAACAGGAAGAAACAATAGAGGTAAACAAACCGGCAGATATAGAAGGCTGGAAGATATATCAGTTGAGTTATGATGAAAGCAAAGGGCGTTGGAGTGATATAAGTGTTTTTGAACTGGTTTCAGATCCTTGGCTTCCGGCTGTTTATGTGGGAATTATAATGATGATGTTTGGTGCTGTGTGTATGTTTGTCACTGCCCAAAAGAAAAATAATTAGAAAATAGGGAAATATGATGAGTTGGGACTGGTTTATATATTTTGCCATAGCGTCTGTATTGTTCTGGATTATAGGTTCATGGAATGCTTTTAAAGAATTCAAAATACGAGCATGTACATTTACTTTTATGGGACTTCTTGTCTTTGGAACATTTATAGGCTTGTTGTGGTATTCATTGGAGAGACCTCCTTTGCGCACAATGGGAGAGACCCGTCTGTGGTATTCTTTTTTCCTGCCATTTGCTGGGTTGATTACCTATATGAGATGGAGGTATAAATGGATACTTGGATTCAGTACTATACTGTCTGTAGTATTCATTTGTGTAAACATTCTTAAACCTGAAATTCACAATAAGGCTTTGATGCCTGCGTTGCAAAGCCCATGGTTTGCTCCTCATGTCATTATATACATGTTTGCTTATGCTATGCTTGGGGCTTCGGCCATAATGGGAATTTATCTTTTATGGATAAAGAAAAATCAAGGCGATGTCAAAGAAATGGCCTTGTGTGATAACCTGGTATATGTCGGATTGTCATTCATGACTTTAGGTATGTTGACCGGAGCATTATGGGCAAAGGAAGCATGGGGACATTACTGGTCATGGGACCCAAAAGAAACATGGGCTGCAGTTACATGGTTTTCATATCTCACATATATACATATGAGGATAGGAATGCATAATAAACGGAAAGCATCCTTGTATGTTTTACTGTTATCGTTTGTGTTTCTGCAGATGTGCTGGTGGGGAATAAATTATTTGCCGTCTGCACAAGGTAGCAGTATACATACTTATAATATGAACTGATTAAACCTTATGATTTATGAGAAGAAGAAACTTATCTATGTTGATAGCATTCTTATTTATAGGAAATGTATCAATCTCTTATGCCCAGGAAGAAAATAACGAAAAAGACAAATTTTTTGTTTCGGCCCAGATTCGTACAAGAGGTGAATACCGTAATGGAGCATTGTATCCGCGTAATGAAAGTGATTTGCCGTCCGGTTTTATAAATGAACGTGCCAGACTTTCATTGGGATATGAACGTCAACGCCTTTCTCTGAAATTCTCTGCTCAGCATGTAGGTGTATGGGGACAGGATGCCTTGGTGGATAAGAACGGCCGTTTCATATTGAATGAAGCATGGGCTGCATTTGAATTTAATGATTATTGGTTTATGCAGTTGGGAAGACAGGCTCTTTCGTATGACGATGAGCGTATTCTCGGAGGGTTGGACTGGAATGTAGCCGGACGTTATCACGATGCTCTGAAAATTGGATATAGAAAAAATGGGCATCAGCTTCATGGTATATTTGCATTTAATCAGAATGACGAGAATGTTATAGGAGGAACATTCTATGATAGCAGCAAGACAAAGCTGTATAAGAATATGCAGACTTTATGGTATCATTATGATTTTGCTTCAACCCCTTTACAGTTTTCAATTATGGCAATGAATCTTGGTCAGGAGGGAGGCGATGCTGAGTCAAGAAAATCAGACACTCAATATATGCAGACATTCGGAACATACATTAAATATGCTCCCGGCCAATGGAATTTATCCGGTGCATTTTATTATCAGTTCGGCAAGAATGTATCATCACGTTCAGTATCAGCTTTTATGGGTAGTGCACGTGCTTCATATAATATAAATAAAAGCTGGTCTGTAAATGTTGGAACTGATTACTTGAGTGGAAATGATAAGTCTGACGGAACATATAAGGCTTTCAACCCATTGTATGGAACGCACCATAAGTTTTATGGGGCAATGGATTATTTCTATGCTTCTGATTTTATTGGAGGTTATAGTCCAGGGCTTTCCGATACTCAGATTGGGGTTGGTTATAAGGTGTCTTCTTCTGTATCAATGGGGATGAATTATCATTATTTTGCTACAGCTGTAAAACTGGAAAACCTGAAACGTTCATTAGGATCTGAAATTGATTATCAGCTGGACTGGAAGATAATGAAGGATGTAAGTTTGTCTTTAGGCTATTCTGTAATGTTCGGGACTTCAACAATGGATATTGTAAAAGGAGGTAACCATAACAGCTGGCAAGACTGGGGATGGATATCACTGAATATAAACCCACAAATCTTTTGTAAGTGACGATTCCTGTATGAGTTTTGGTGGTAATTATTCTGAATTCAAGTTTCGATAATAAAATGTATATTAAACAGAACGCTCAATTGAGTAAATTACATATAATTTACTGTAAGTAGAAAATAGAAGACCTGGCAAATAGTCATGAAATAAAAGTAAATGAGCTATTTGTCAGGTCTTCTATTATAATTGAAATTAATCTTGATATTATATGGGCCTTTTAATTTTAGCCAAGTTTAATTCTATGTTACCATTAGGTATTCTTTTTATTAATCCTTCCTTTTCCATTTTATTGAATTCAGTTGATAATGCAGGTCTTGTAACATTCAAATATTCAGCCAGTTGTGTTAAAGTGTGAGGCATCTTAATGATATTAGAATCTTTTGTTTGCTTTTTGAACAGATATACCAGAATACGCTCTCTGATTGTTTTTCTGGACAGAACATCCAAACGCATTGTTGTACATATATTGCATTTCCCTGATACACAAAGAAAACTTCTTAAGATTTCAGGACATTCACTGATGAGACGGAATGTAGAATCCTTTGTAGCTGTCAGAAGTATAGATTCTTCAATCGTTTTAAATGTCGCTGGGAATCTATTGTCTTCTTTGAACAAATGAGGAGTTGCAAATGCACGTGGGGCCACAATATTTTCGATTAGAACCTCATTGCCATTTGCATCAATAATATTGACCTCTAATTCTCCTTTTAATAAGATATATAGCCTGGAACAGGCTTCTCCTTGTTCTGCAATTATTTCATTATTTTGAATCTTGAATAAATTAAAATCAAGTTCCTGAATGAGTCTCTTTTTTATATGAGTATTTAAATCACGGAATAGTGGTATTGAGAATAATATATCTTTATAATAGTCATTAAATTCAATTGTCTCCATAATCTTATTCTTTTTGAAAATGTACAAAGTTAGTATTTTCTGCCGACATTATGAAACTTTATCCGGACTAATATCCAATCTGATTATCAGATTACTGAGGATTATGTGAACATAGTGTTTTATTCATAGATGAAGTTTCATGTATGAATATTATATGCTTTTCAAAAGTTTAGATTTGAAATATTCGCTGAATAAAACATACGGTTAAGAATGAAAATGTATTGGATTGATTATTTCATCAGGTATTTTCTCTAATAAATATCAATGGTGTCATTTTTATTACATCGTATTTTTTTCATCTAAGGTAATTTTGTCGTATAGTTATAGAATATTTAATACCTAGGTAATAGAACAGAGGTTGTTCTTACCTGTAATATTAGGCAAATATTTAAGCATATTTAGAACTTTATGAGAAAAGTAAGTAGGGAAATGGACAGCAACTGGGCATTGGAAATAATGCGCAAAGCTCCATATATAACGGTTAGTTTTACAAGACCGGACGGTACTGCATATGGAGTACCATTATCTTTGGCCAGTAATGGTGATGATATTTGGTATTTTCATTGTGCTCCAGAAGGTGATAAACTTGATGCTATAGCAGTAAATCCGGAAGTATGTCTTTCTGCTGTTACAAAATGCCAACCTACGGTTGGTCCTAAAGATGGAACTTTCACTCTTCAGTACCGTTCGGCTATTGCATTTGGAAAAGCTGAGGTTGTTACTGATAATGAAGAAAAGATTTTGGCATTGAGATTAATTAGCCAACGCTTTCTGCCAAAACACATGGACGCTTTTGAGGAAGCAGTTAAAAGAAGCCTTCATCGTACAGCTGTAGTCAAAGTAACCTTGTCGTCTCCTCCAACAGGCAAGCGTAAACAATACGATAAGAATGGCGATGAAATGAAGTATGGAAGGATGGAGTAGTAAAATATTAGATTATGAATTTGTTTGATGTTTATTCTATATTCCCTATAAATATTGTTAGGGGTTCTGGTTGTTATGTTTACGATGACAACGGTAATTCATATTTGGATTTTTATGGTGGACATGCTGTAATATCAATAGGGCATTCTCATCCGTACCTTGTAAAATGTATGTATGAGCAGATGCAGAATCTGATGTTTTACTCTAACTCAGTAGTTAATAAACTTCAGGAGAAGCTTGCATATGAATTGGGGGAAATCTCCGGGTATTCTGATTATAGTGCATTTTTTGTAAATTCTGGAGCTGAGGCAAATGAGAATGCCCTTAAACTAGCCTCGTTCCATACCGGTAAGAAAAAGGTGATAGCATTCAGAAACTCTTTTCATGGTCGTACATCAGCAGCAGTAGAGGTAACAGACAATCCTTTGATCACAGCTCCTCTTAATTGCAATGATAATGTATATTTTTCAGGGATGGATATAGCTGAGGTGGAAAGTGTATTGCGTAGTGGAGATGTTTGTGCTGTAATAATAGAAGGTATTTCTGGGGTTGGTGGAATAAGAGTTCCAGAGGATGATTTTTTTAAAGAATTGCGTAAGCTGACTATACAATATGGCGCAATTCTAATTATGGATGAAATACAGTCTGGCTACGGGCGTACAGGAAAGTTCTTTGCTCATCAATGGAGTGGCATTAAACCGGATATCATTACTGTAGCCAAAGGTATAGCCAACGGCTTTCCATTTTCAGGTGTTCTGATAAGTGACGTTTTCAAACCTCGTAAGGGAATGCTTGGAACTACATTTGGCGGTAATCATCTTGGGTGTGCTGCTGCATTGTCGGTGATACAGGTCATGAAAACTGAAAACCTGATAGAAAATGCAAATAATGTGGGAGATTATTTCATACACAAACTGCGTTCTATTGAATCGCCATTAATCACTGATGTTAGAGGACGTGGGCTAATGATAGGAGTTGAGTTTGCCATATCTGTGTCAAAGATCCGAGAGATGCTTCTGTTCAATCACCATATCTTTACCGGATATTCTGGTAGGAATATTCTGAGAATATTGCCTCCATTATGTATTACAAAGTCGGAAGTTGATTATTTCATTGATAAGTTAGTATGTTGTTTGGATAAATTAGGATGTAAGAATGATTAAGGAAGGAAAGGTCCCTTACAGGGTTTTTGTTATAGCAGGTAGTGAACCTCTTGGCTCTGCAGGGATACAGGCAGATGTCAAGGCAATATCTGCATGTGGAGGATACGCTGCAGGGGCTATCACATGTGTTGTTGATGAAGATACAGAGCATGTAAAGGATGTTTGTTTAATACCTGTTTATATGGTAGTGTCTCAAATACAGTCTTTTATGGAGGATGTCGGGGCTGACTGTATTAAGACTGGAATGCTGTATTCGAAAGATTTGGTATTGAAAGTCTCTGAGACGATAAAAAACTATGCTGGTATACCGTTGGTGGTAGATCCTGTTATGGTTAGTTCCTCGGGTGATCAACTTCTTGAAGATGAAGCTATTTTTTGTTATAAAAAGAAACTGATGCCACTAGCCACTATCATTACACCTAATATGCGAGAGGCAGAGATTCTACTCGGGCGAAAATTGAATATACATGGGATTCTAGACGACTTGAAGGAACTTTCTATTTGGGGTAATTCTGTGATAATAAAATCTGTGCCATATAAAGATAAACTTGCAGATTATTTTTATTGTCCACAAAATGGTGATTTTAGGGAATATATTAAACCTATAATTAAAACAAAGAATGTGAATGGAACGGGTGATATGTTCGCATCATCTATTGCTACTTATTTAGCAAGAGGATGGAATATTATTGATGCAATAGATAAATCTGAAGATTTTATTCATAAGGCCATAAGTTATGGAGCAAAATTTTCTTTCGGGACAGGTTTTGGGCCGGTTTTTCCATTCTACAAGAATTATACTAAATTACAGAAAGAAAATCTCAGATATAGAATGAATATCTCTCAAGACAGAAATAATAGGTGATATATTGTTTGATGTTATTAATTATCTAGAGTGTGAAATCTTGATATATAAAATGATTATTGCATAATATTTTAAAATAGATATTGATTTTATGGAACTTAGATGTAAGAAAGTAAAGGATATTGTCTTAGAAAACTCTGCAAGTGCGTCTGTTTTCTTCAGATATGGGATAGACTATTGCAATGGAAATATGAGTTTGGAAGATTTATCTGGAGAAAATAGCGCTAATATAGATGAAGTCCTCCACGATTTGGAAAATATATCACATCAGGGAACACCATTTTATTTATGGCCTTTAGATTTGCTTTTAGATTATATTATAAAGTATCATCACAGGAATACAAAGGAAAAAGGGGCTTATCTTCTTTCTATGATTGAGAATGTGAAGGACAATTATGGAATGGAATATCCTGAATTAAATGAATTGTTTAATCAGGTTAAGTTGTCAATGCACGACTTGGAATCGCATTTTCAGAAAGAAGAGAGTGTGTTATTCCCATATTTGTATGAATTGTTCGATGCTTCACATAATGAAGAATATATAGAGACTATGCATTGTGGAACAATTTCAAATCCTATCAGAGTAATGACAATGGAGCATGAAAATGAAAGGATGCGCTATATGCATTTGAGAAAGATTACAAACGGTTTTAGAGTACCGGATGAAAATCTTTGTATAAATTATGAACAGATGATGGTTGAACTGGAAACGTTTGTAGAGGATTTATTTGAGCATATATTCATTGAAAATAATATTCTATTTCCTCAATTTGAGAAATTGGAGAGAGAATGGGTAAGATGATTAATTATGACGTAAATCCTATTTTTACAGAATGAAATTATGAATACAACACATTTGCAGCTAATTTCCTCTATGATAGAATACTATCGGGGTGATGCTAAACGAATACAACATTTTATCAAAGTATATAATTTTGCTTCATTGCTTGGAAGACAAGAACAATTGGACGAAGAAACTCTTTTTATTCTTGAAACAGCAGCAATTGTTCATGATATTGGCATACGTATATGTGAACAGAAGTATGGAGTTTGTGATGGAAAACACCAGGAACTTGAAGGTCCGGCAGAAGCGGAGAAACTCTTGATAAAAACAGGTAATTATACATGTGAACAGATAGAACGGGTTTGTTGGTTAGTCGGTCAT
The DNA here is from genome assembly GCF_000435115.1 of Bacteroides sp. CAG:633. Lineage (NCBI taxonomy): Bacteria > Pseudomonadati > Bacteroidota > Bacteroidia > Bacteroidales > Bacteroidaceae > Bacteroides > Bacteroides sp. CAG:633. The sequence goes on from NZ_FR883138.1 coordinate 37,620, forward strand.
CATCACACATATACAAATATCAGTGGAATAGATTATCAGTTGCTTGTTGAAGCAGACTTTCTTGTTAATATATTCGAGGATGGATTCTCTGCTGAAATGATTGAGAATGTAAGAAATAAGATATTTAGAACACAATCAGGAATACAATGTTTAGAAGATATGTATTTGAAAGCTATCTGATTTTATTATATAGCTTGAGAATTCAGTTTTAATATTGTAATAAAATCTAAATAAAAGGAATCATTTTTAAGTAAATAAATTCTGGTATGTTGAGAATAGCAACTAATAGAGATATGACATCTGGGTCTCCATTAGCTATCTTGGTTAATTTTACAGTCCTTCTTTTATTGGGCAATCTTCTCCAGCAGGCATACTCAATAGTTGATGCAGTAATAATTGGTAAATTTTTAGGTATAAACTCTCTTGCGGCTGTTGGTGCAAGTGCTTCTGTGATAACTCTTATATTGGGATTTTGTAATGGATGTTGCTGTGGTTTTTCCTGACTTTATCACTTTTTCTAATTTTGTCATAAACCTGCCCTATAGGTATCTGTAGTAGTGATTTTGATTCAAAAAAGCCACCGAATCAGCAAATTTAATGGGGCAGCGGACTGCATATTTGCAGACAGTACATAAAGAAAAAACCGCTGAAATAACTGTATTTCAGCGGTTTTCGTGATTTTTCGTTTTGTAAAAGTGGTGTCACCAGGAATCGAACCGGGGACACAAGGATTTTCAGTCCTTTGCTCTACCAACTGAGCTATGACACCATCTCTCTTGAGGTTTGCGGTTGCAAAGGTAGTGAAAGTTTTGGACTATGCAAGAGAAAAATAAAGAAAAAACACTGATAAAAAGGTATGTGCCTTATTATCAGTGTCTATTATACGTCAAATAAATGTTACTTTCGGAGGAAAACCTTTTGCTTAGACGTCGGTTTCGGACGAAGGCGTAGTGTTGCCGCCGTCTTTTAACGGATTCCAACCTTGGGCTTTCAACTCAAACTCCTGCCCGTCGCGGGTGATGAGTGCACAACCCAGTTCAGGTTTGGTAATGTGGCCTATCAGTTTGACGCCTTCCATTTCGGACACCTTTTCGTGGTCGGCTATGGGGACGGTAAACAGCAGTTCGTAGTCCTCTCCGCCGTTCAGTGCGCAGGTGGTCAGGTTCATATTGAACTCTTCGGCCATGACGGCTGTCTGATAGTCGATGGGGATGTGTTCCTCGTAGACCCGGCAGCCGACTTTGCTCTGGCTGCAGATGTGCATCAGTTCGGACGAAAGTCCATCGGAGATGTCCATCATGGCTGTGGGCTGTACGCCGGCGGCGGCCAG
>NZ_FR883138.1:38963-43662 GCF_000435115.1 Bacteroides sp. CAG:633
CGCCGGCGGCGGCCAGCCGTTCGATAATGTCCCGGCGTGCTTCGGGCTTGAGCTGGCGTTCCAGCAGGTATTCCTTGCCGGCAAAGTCGGGTTGCACATCTTTGTCGGTACCTTTGAGGGCAATCTTTTCGCGTTCCAGCAGCTGGAGGCCCATGTAGGCAGCACCTAAGTCACCGCTGACGCATATCAGGTCGGTTTCCTTGGCTCCGTTCCGATAGACGGTCTTGCCTTTTTCTCCTTCGCCGATGCAGGTGATACTGATGGTGAGCCCTGTATAGGAAGAGCAGGTATCGCCGCCGACAATATCGACATGGTAGGCTTCGCAGGCCAGACGGATGCCGGCATAGAGTGCTTCCATGTCTTCTACACTGAAGCGTTTGGACAGACCCAGTGATACGGTGATTTGCTTGGGCGTACCGTTCATGGCATAGATGTCGGAGAAGTTGACGACGGCAGCTTTGTAGCCTAAGTGCTTCAGCGGAACATAGGTCAGGTCGAAGTGAACGCCTTCGAGCAGCAGGTCGGTAGTGACCAGCACTTCTTTGTCGGCCGGGTAAGACAGCACGGCGGCATCGTCGCCGATGCCGTACCGTGTAGATTCATTTTGAGGTTCGATTCCTTCGGTGAGGTGGTCTATCAGTCCGAACTCACCGAGGGTAGCTATTTCTGTTCTCATTATTAATACAATGTAATGGTTGTTTTTATGTCATCAGGCACGGTTGATAAGCTCGCGCATGATTTCAGTCATAAAGGGTTGTGCGGCATCAGCTGCTTTCTGCACCTCTTCGTGTGAAACCTCTACGATTTTGCCTTCTACGCCCAGGTCGGTGATGACGGATACGCCGAATACCTTGATGCCGCAATGATTGGCAACGATGACTTCGGGTACGGTAGACATGCCGACAGCATCGGCTCCCAGAATATGGAACAATTTATATTCTGACGGAGTTTCGAAAGTGGGGCCTTGAGTTCCCAGATAGACACCATGCTGTACCTTGATGCCTTTTTCGGCAGCAATGGCATCAGCCTTGCGAATCAACTCCTTGTCGTAAGCTTCGCTCATGTCCGGGAAGCGCGGGCCGTAGGGAATGTTCTTGCCACGCAGCGGATGTTCGGGGAAGTAGTTGATGTGGTCGGTGATAATCATCAGGTCGCCGATTTCGAATGCAGGATTGGTTCCTCCGCTGGCATTGGAGACAAACAGTGTCTTGATGCCCAGTTCGCGCATGACCCGTACGGGGAAGGTAACTTCTTTCATAGAGTATCCTTCGTAGTAATGGAAACGTCCTTGCATGGCCATGATGTCTTTATTGCCCAGTTTACCGAAAATCAGTTTGCCGCTATGGCCTTCTACGGTCGATACGGGGAAATTGGGGATTTCCTCATACTTTATTTCGTATTTTTCGGTGATTTCTTCTGCAAGACTGCCAAGGCCTGTGCCAAGGATGATTGCTGTCTCCGGATGGGTGTGCATTTTACCTTTCAGGTAGGCTGCTGTTTCTTGAATGCGCTCTAACATAGTCTATTATGTTTTGATTAAAATTATGTTGTTGATTTTGTAAAATCTCTATTTCTATCGGTACTACATAAATGTAGGGCTTGATTTCTTCCGGCAAGTCGGGGTGCTGTTTCAGCCGGACAGCATCTTTCTCGGTTGTGATAATCAGCCTTTTCCATTCTTCCAGTTGGCGGAATTTATCCAGTATCTGTTGTATGTCTTTCGAACTGAAGTTATGATGATCGGCGAAAGCCATCAGATGTACATGCTGGGTATAAGCCTTTACCTCGTTGAGTAAAGGAGCGGGCGAGGCTATACCTGTTACCAATAATACCTGTTCATCTCCAGTCAGCCATGAAAGAGTCTGGCGGCTTCTGGCCACTTGGGGAAATAGTGGGACAGGCATGCCGTAACGGAAAGTGGAAAAATATAGCTGTTGGTAAGGATATAAATGCAACCGCTTGGTGATGATGTTGAAATCAATCGGTTTGATGTCTTCCGGACATTTGGTTACGATAACAATTTGTGCCCGACTTTTCCCCTTGGCTGATTCGCGGAGACGTCCTGCGGGTAACAGCGTGTCATCGCAAAACAGACGGTGATAGTCTGTCAGCAGAATGTTGAGCCCGGCTTTGACATGGCGGTGCTGGAAGGCATCATCCAGAAGGATTACATCGACAGGCGGTGACTGCAGTTTGAGTAACTGTTCGATGCCGTGGCAACGGTTTTCGTCTACAGCTACTTGTATGTCGGGAAACTTTTGTTTCATCTGACACGGCTCATCACCTATCTGCTGGGCAGTGCTTTTCGGCGAGGCAAGCAGATAGCCTTTTATGCGCCGTTTGTAGCCTCGGCTCAGTGTAGCGGGGTGAAGGCCTTCGTTTTGCAACAGTTTGATAAGGTATTCGGTATGCGGCGTTTTTCCGGTTCCTCCTACCGAAAGATTCCCAATACAGATTACAGGCAGGTTGAAACTCTTTGACTGGAGCCATCCCCAGTCAAAGAATTTGTTGCGTATGTCTGTCCCCATTCTGTACAACCATGATAGGGGAAGCAGTTTGTAATCTATTTGGGCAGTTCTTTCTTCCATGCTTTCTTGTTGCCTCTGTTGAATTATTGAATGTTCAGCTCGAATGGAATACGTGCCTGGATGCGTTCGCACTTGTCGAAGTTTTCCAATACGCTGAAAGGTTTATAGTATTCACCAATTTTTCCGCTCAGCATACGGGCTTTGACATAATTGTCCGGACGGGTTTCCATCAGGCTTTCGAAAAATCCTTTTGGGGCGGGATAAGACATAACGGTGTAGCCGCTTTCGATACCGGCCTTATTGATGGCTATTTCGAGGGCTTTGTCCAGTCCGCCCAATTCGTCAACCAGTCCCAGTTCTTTGGCTGTACTACCAGTCCAAACACGGCCTTGGGCTATTTTGTCCAAGTCTTCTTTGCTAATGTCGCGTCCGTCGGAGCAACGTGTCAGGAAGAGATCATATCCTTGGTTTACATACATTTGCATCAGACTTTTCTCTCCGTCGTTCATGGGGCGGCCCAATGTTCCGAAGTCGGCATACTGATTTGTTTTTACGACATCAAATTTCAGTCCGATTTTGTCGGTCAGGCCTTTTACATTGGGGAACATGCCGAAGATGCCTATCGAACCGGTCAGCGTAGTAGGCTCGGCCACAATGGTGTCGGCATTGCACGAGATGTAGTAACCGCCGGATGCGGCATAGTCGCCCATCGATACGATGACGGGTTTCTCTTTTTTCAGTTCGCTTACGGCATACCATATCTGTTCAGAACCGTAGGCACTTCCTCCAGGTGAGTTGACGCGTAATACGACGGCCTTTACGTTCTTATCCTCTTTCAGTTTCCGAAGGTCTTTGATAACTTCGCTTGCTACGATCATCGGTTCGGTTCCCGATGCCAGAGGTGAAGTGGTTTCGTAATCTATGATTTCACCACTTGCATAGTAAACGGCAACGATGTTACCGCTTTTGTCTTTCGGCACGTTTTTCTTGACGTTGGTCATGGCTTCGAGTCCCAGAACGGGCAGATCATCGTCTTCATCGATGCCAGCCATGCGTTTCAGGTAGTTACGTACGTCGTTCTTGTATATCAAGGTGTCGGCCAGGCCGCATTTGACAGATTCTTCGGCAGGTTGGAAGAGCATCATGCGGTCGGCAGCTGTGTTGAGTTCGTCGACGCTGATGTTGCGTGAAGCTGCTACATCTTTGGTTATCTGTTCCCAGATGGAGTTCAGGTAGACGGTGATTTGCTCGCGGTTGGCCGGACTCATTTCAGTAGCGATGAATGGTTCGACAGCCGATTTGTAAGTTCCTACCTTAAATATCTGCATCTCGACACCGATTTTGTCCAGCAGATCTTTATAGAAGATGGGGGAGGCGGCAAGGCCTTTCCATTCAATCATACCTTTAGGGTTGAGCAGTACTTTGTCTGCTACGCTCGACAGATAATAAAGTCCTTGTGTATAGGTATCGGCATAGGCAACGATGAATTTGCCCGATTCTTTGAAGTCTTGCAAGGCATCTCTTATTTCTTCCAGCGAAGAATAGCCGCAGGTCAGGTAGTTGGCTTGTATATAAATACCTTTAATATTTTCGTTTTCCTTGGCTTTCTTGATGGACGAAAGAATGTCGTCCAGGCCATATACGATATAGTCATCACTGAACAGAAGACTGAGAGGGTCTTCCGGGTTTCGCTCATATAGTGTCCCTTGTAGATCGAGCATCATGATGGAGTTCTTCTTTACGATGGTTTCCGATTCGGTGGTAGAAGCCATGCTGAACAGTACGAGAATACTGAGAAAAAACAGTATTACGCTTGAAACAATAATACCAGTAATGGTTGCTAATGTAAATTTCAGAAAATCTTTCATTGTTTTGAGTCGTTTAAACTGCTAACTTTTTAAGCTAACAAAGATAAATAATAGGATTGATATTTGCTATATCTGTCGTCGCTTTTTTCGTTTTGTCACAATGAGTTTCCGGTTTTTAACTGATGCTTTTTGAGTAAAGTCTTTATTTCTTTCGATGGATAGCTCTCCTTTCTTCCGCTTTGAGGTTTTCTTTTCCCCTCCTCGCCCTTTTCTTTGCGCCTCTTAGTCCCTATCTTTCTCCCTTTTTCCTTGTTATCCCTCTTTTCTGCTTCTTTTTCCCCTCTCGCGCGCACATGTGAATAT
>NZ_FR883139.1:0-6414 GCF_000435115.1 Bacteroides sp. CAG:633
AATCGCGTATTACGACACACCCTCAAAATTGGGGGGGAATTACTTACTTTTCTTTGTTGTCGCGCAAGTCTCTTACCCGGACAGCTTTTCCTTCGCTCTGAGGCAATGAGCCTTTTTTTACTAGTTTCACTTTGGGGGTGACCAGTATTTCGTCTTTCAGCTGGCGGGTGATGTCCTTGCGTATCTTTTCCAGTTCGATGTAATTGTCGGTCGACAAGTCGCTGAGTTCTACCTCTACAATCATTTCGTCCTGATTGTTCACTGTTTCCAGGGTGATGAGGTAGTTGCTTCCCAGCTGCGGGAACTGTACCAGAATCTTTTCCACCTGCATCGGGAAGATGTTTACTCCCTTGATGATGAACATGTCATCGCTGCGTCCCTTGATGCGGTCAATACGCAGGTGTGTACGTCCGCAGGGACACGTACCGGGCAGGATGCGTGTCAGGTCGCGCGTACGGTAGCGTATCAGTGGCATCATTTCACGGTCGAGGGTAGTCAGCACCAGTTCGCCAATTTCGCCATCGGGCACCGGCTCGCCTGTTTCGGGATTGATAATCTCTACGAGGTAGCAGTCTTCCCAAAAGTGCATACCGTTCTGCTCGGTACATTCGAAGGCTACGCCCGGACCGTTCATTTCCGTCATACCAAAACTGTTGTAGGCCTTTACGCCCAGCATGCGCTCTATTTTCTTGCGTTGTTCGTCGGTATGGGGCTCCGCACCAATGACAAGGGTTTTCAGGCTTGTCTGGGTGGGATCCATGCCTTCTTCCTGGAACACTTCGGCCAGACGGATGGCATAGCTGGGGATGGCGTGCAGGGCAGTTGTCTTGAAGTCTGTAATGAACTTGATCTGACGTTTGCTGTTTCCTGCAGCGGCCGGCACTGTCAGCGCTCCTAAACGTTCGGCTCCGTACTGGAAGCCCAGTCCGCCGGTAAACATGCCGTAGCCCGAACTGTTCTGGAAAACATCGGTTTTGCGGATGCCTACCATGTAGAGGCAGCGAGCTACCAGATTGGCCCACGAATCCAGATCGTGTTGTGAGTGTACGATGACGGTAGGGGTACCGGTCGTACCACTGGACGAGTGGATGCGTACTCCGTCTTCGCGCATGTTGCCTGCTACCAGTCCGAAAGGATAGTTGGCACGCATATCGGCTTTGGTAGTGAACGGTATCTTGCGTATGTCTTCCAGGCTTTGAATGCTGTCTGGCGTGATGCCGTGCTCCTGGAACACTTTCTTGTAATAAGGGGCATGGGAAGCGATGCCTATTGTTTTTTTTAGTCGTTGCAGTTGTAATTCACGGAGTTTTTCCCGTGGCATGGTTTCGATTTCTTCTTCCCAGTACTTGTCATTCATGGTTCTATTGTATAAGTTTTTCTGCTATTTCTTTGCCTGCTGCCAGTGCTTTCAGGTTCATTTCCACAATGGCGTCACCCTTGCGCTGGAAGATTTCGCGTACGCTTTCCTGCATGGTGGCGTAGTCGATGCCCAGGAAGGGGATAGTGGCTCCCAGCAGCACGATGTTGGCCACACGGGGCGAACCGGCTTCCTTGGCTATCTCGCTGACGTTTACCACAATTTTGTGCGGCAGCTTGTCAAGTTCGGCTTTGAGGGCTTCTTCGCTGGGGTAATTGGGAATGTTGACAAAGGGAACTGCATTGGTCACCAGCCAGCCTTCGTGATTCAGGTAGGGCAGATATCGCAAGGCTTCCATAGGCTCCAGCGAGATGATCAGGTCGCACTTGCCGGTCGGAATCAGGTCGGATGCGATGGGTTGGTCGCTGATACGCAGGTTCGACTGTACGTCTCCTCCACGCTGGCTCATGCCGTGTACTTCGGCTTGTTTCATATACAAGCCCTTTTTCAGGGCAGCTTTACCGATAACGGTGGCGATAGACAGGATGCCTTGTCCTCCTACGCCCGAAAGTATGATGTCTTTTTTCATGGCTTTACTTGTTACGTTTTTTGCGTGCTAATGTCTGTATACACTCTCTGCGGGGGATGATGACCGATACTCCGTGGTATTCAATTTCCTCGCGTATCACTTGTTTCATTTCTTCGTAGTTCTTCTTCAGAGGCACTACTACGCGGATGTGTTCCGGTGCTACACCAATGCCGGCGCAGATGGCTTCCAGACGTCCGGTTCCGGCAGAGTCCTGTCCACCCGTCATGGCGGTTGTTTCGTTGTCCGAGATGACGATGGTGACGTTGGCATTCTCGTTGACACAATCCAGCAGACCTGTCATGCCCGAGTGAGTGAAAGTCGAGTCACCGATGACGGCTACCGATGGATATAATCCTGCATCGGCCGCTCCTTTGGCCATGGTGATAGAAGCTCCCATGTCTACGCACGAGTTGATGGCGTGGAAGGGGGCGTTGGCTCCCAGTGTATAGCAACCGATGTCGCTGAATACCTTGTGCGAAGGATATTCTTCTTTCAGCACCTGTGTCAGTACGGTGTACATGTCGCGGTGTCCGCAGCCTTCGCACAGTGCGGGTGGTCTCATTTCTACCAGTGACGGAACACTGAATTCAGCCTTGTTTTCCTTGCCTACGGCACGTGCCACACTGTCGGGGGTCAGTTCGCCGTCGGTCGGCAGTGTACCGTCCAGTCTTCCTTTCACTTTGACGCCCAGTCCCAGATAACCTTTCAGCTGCTTTTCTACAAAGGGTTGTCCGTCTTCCAGCACCAGAATCTCTTCGCATTCGTTTATCAGCTGTGTCAGTTGTTTCTTGGGCAGCGGGTACTGGCCTATTTTCAGCACGGGATATTCGCAGCCTTCGGGATAGCTTTCCATCAGGTAGTTGTAGCCGATGCCACAAGCTACGATACCCAGTTTCTTATTGGGTCCGTCAATGTATTTGTTGAAGGGAGAATTTTCGGATGCTTTTACAAACTCGTCCTGTTGTTGCAGCAGGGCTTTGTAGCGTTTGCGTGCATTTCCCGGCAACAGGATGAACTGACGCGGGTCGTCGCTGAAAGCCAGTTCGTTCTGAGCCTGTTGTTCCTTGCGTTCTACGCCCGAGCGCGAATGGGCCAGACGGGTAACGATGCGCAACAGCAGAGGTTCGCCCGTCTGTTCGGAGAAGCGGAAACCTTCGTAGGCCATGTCGTAGGCCTCCTGCTGACTGCTGGGCTCGAATATAGGTATCAGTGCAAAGTCGCCGTAGAAGCGGCTGTCCTGTTCGTTTTGTGAAGAGTGCATGCTGGGGTCGTCGGCTGCCACGACTATCATTCCGCCTTTAACGCCAGTCATGGCTGCATTGATGAAACAGTCGGCTGCCACGTTCATTCCTACATGCTTCATGCAGACCAGCGACCGTTTTCCGGCAAACGACATGCCCAGTGCAGCTTCCATGGCCGTCTTTTCATTGGAGCACCACCGGTTGTGGATGTTCCGTTCGGCCGTTATAGGCATCATCTGTATGTATTCGGTGATTTCAGTAGACGGAGTGCCCGGATAGGCGTACACGCCCGAAAGTCCGGCATCCAGTGCAGCTTGTGCTATGGCTTCGTCGCCAAGTAAAAGTTGTTTGCTCATATCTGTCTTTTTTAGGTATTAATTTAAAGTCTTTGAAGTTAATGGGTGGCTGTGAAACCGTCCTGCTTCAGGCAGGCGATGCCATCCTTTAGCTTCTTAACTTCTACAAGCTTTGCAGAACTTGCGAAACTTGTGTGGTTGTTTTTTCGGTTAGTTAACCGCAAATATAAGCTTTTGCTTTTACATAAGAACACAAAATCACTTAAAAATCTTTCTTTCGTTCAGGGCTTTCCAGTATTTGCGTGCATTTTTCATGTGTTCTGTGTAGTTGGATGCGAAGTTGTGTGTCCCCGAGAAGTCTTCTTTGGCACACATATAGATGTAGTCGTGCTTCTCATAATTCAGCACGGCATCGATTCCGACAGGAGTAGGGATGCGTATCGGTCCGGGAGGCAATCCGATGTTGCGATACGTGTTGTACGGCGAATCCACGGTCAGGTGCTTGTTGCTGATTCGTTTCAGTTGGAAGTCTTGCAGGGCAAATTTGACTGTAGGATCGGCCTGTAAGGGCATGTCTTTGTGCAGGCGGTTGATGTAAAGTCCTGCTACGGTAGGCTTTTCGGCGTTGTTGTTGGTCTCTTCTTCTACGATGGAAGCCAGTGTGCATACCTCTTCGGGCGTCATGCCTGCGGCTTGCGCCTTTTGTTTTCTTTCCTCATTCCAGAAGTGGCTGTGCTCTTTTTGCATCCGCTCTACGAACTGTTCCGCACTGATGTCCCAATATACCTGATAGGTGTCGGGGATGAAAAGACAGGGCAGGGTCTCTTTCTGATAACCCCACTGCCGGATAAGCATCGTGTCGTTCAGCAGACTGGCTATTTCGGCAGAGTCTATCATGAGTTGTTTGCCTACGTTGCGTGCCAGGCGATCCAGTGTTCTGACGCTACCGATGGTGAGGTTCATAGGCTCCTGATAACCACGGTACAGTCGGCTGAATACATGGTATGCATTGTCGGCAGGGCGAATGGCATAGCGTCCGGTGCGGATATGCTGGCCGTATTCCCTATAGCGTGCCAGTAGTTTGAAGCCGGACAGGCTGGCAGCTTTGCCTTGTGTCTTCAGCTTGTGGCAGACAGAGTCGATATTGTCGTCGCGGTCGATGTAGATATAGCTGGTTTTCGACGGATGAAACTGGGGAGCCAGTAACAGGTAGTAAGCAGTTCCGGCACATGCCAGTCCAATGAGGACCAGGGCCGCCAGTCCTCCCAAAAGCATTTTCTGTTTCTTTTTCATTTAAGTCTGAATACGTCGATTTTTTGTTCGTAAATCTTTGGATAGAAGTGTGGCGTTTCTCTCTTTTCGTCTTGAAACAAAAAAAAGAGATGCGGTCACATCTCTTTCTCTACATTTTGAGCCGATAGCCGGACTTGAACCGGCGACCTACGCGTTACGAATGCGTTGCTCTACCAACTGAGCTATATCGGCAATCTCTTTTCGTTTTACGGGGTGCAAAGGTACTGTTTTATTTGGAACTGCAAAAATAATCGCTTGTTTTTTTAGGAGCGAATCGAAAAAGTAGGGGAAGTGGTTGGTGGGGGAGAAAGGATGAAGATGGGTTGTAAAGGAGGATACGATGAGGAGTTTAGGTGTAAGTTTTAGTAATATATGGAGCGCTTATACGGTTTTTTCTACTGTACTTGTACGGCTCGCGAGAGACACTTGTGTGGCTCGTCTTCCACACTTGTGTTGCTTTTGTGGGACACTTGTGTTGCTCGTGAGCCTTGCAAGTGATAGTAAATGCTTCTCTGATGTTGGTGGAACGGGGTTAGTCGTCAGTGAAAAGAGGCCGTCTCAAAATAGAAATTTCCATTTTAAGACAGCCTCTTGGTACGGTGAATCACCGTTGTTGGTTTAATAATTCATTATCATTTCTTCAGCCATCTATCCAGCCATTCGAAGAATACGCGCTGCCACAGCACACCGTTCTGTGGTTTCAGCACCCAGTGATTTTCGTCGGGATAGATAAGAAGTTCGGCTGGTACGCCACGCATCTTGGCGGCATCGAAGGCTGCCATGGCCTGATTGGCCAGAATACGGTAGTCTTTCTCGCCATGGATGCAGAGGATAGGCGTGTCCCACTTGTCAACAAATTTATGAGGCGAATTGGCAAAGGTACGCTGAGCTGTTGCGTTGTCTTTTTCCCAGTATGCGCCGCCCATATCCCAGTTGGCAAACCATTTTTCTTCTGTCTCCAGGTATTGCATTTCCATGTTGAAGATGCCGTCGTGGGCAATGAAGGCTTTGAAGCGTTTGTCGTGGTGGCCGGCCAACCAATAGACGGAGAATCCTCCGAAGCTGGCTCCTACGCATCCCAGACGGTCCTTGTCGACAAACGGTTCTTTGGCCATTTCGTCGATGGCGGTAAAGTAGTCCTTCATGCACTGACCACCGTAATCGCCGCTGATGGCTTCGTTCCATTCGACGCCGAATCCCGGCAAGCCGCGACGGTTGGGGGCTACGATGATGTAATCGTTGGCTGCCATGATCTGGAAGTTCCAGCGGTAGCTCCAGAACTGGCTGACGGGGCTTTGCGGTCCGCCTTCGCAGAACAGCAAGGTGGGATATTTCTTGTTAGGATCGAACTTGGGCGGATAGATGACCCATGTCAGCATCTGTTTGCCGTCGGTGGTCTTCATCCAGCGTCCCTCTACGCGGCCCATGTCCAGTTGGTCGTAGATGTGTTGGTTCTCGTGGGTGAGTTGCTTGACGGGGTAGTCGGGACGGATGCTGTCCGTGCTGCTGAACCGCTCCGGGCCGCCCTCCATGAAGAGGCTTACCGGGAAAGGCTTGCTGTCCAGGTCGGTAATGGCATAGATTTCGTCGCCTTCGCTCATGGAGTGGCGGGTAGCGATGAGGTCCTTGCCGCACAGG
>NZ_FR883139.1:6426-22594 GCF_000435115.1 Bacteroides sp. CAG:633
GAGGTCCTTGCCGCACAGGGCGATGCTGCCGTAGTCGTACAGGCCGTTGGTCAGCTGGTAAATCCAGCCGTCCGGCTTCAGACTTACGTTATAGATAGGAGTCATACCGTGCCACACACCGGTGAAGAAGATGCTCTGCGAATCGCTGTTCCACAAGAAAGCGTCCACGTTCGAGGGGAAGCCCTTGCTCAGGAAACGTTTCTCGCCCGTCTGGCGGTCCATCACGAAAAGGCGGTTCCAGTCGGCCTCGTAGCCGTCGCGCTCCATGCTTTGCCAGGCAATGTATTTGCCGTCGGGAGAGTATTGCGGATTGGTGTCGTATCCTTTGTTCTCTTCGGTGATGTTACGTGTCTGTTTGCTGGCCAGGTCGTAGATGTAGATGTCCGAGTTGGTGGAAATGGCATATTCCAGTCCTGTCTTCTTACGGCAGGTATAGGCCACTTCCTTGCTGTCGGGGCTCCAGGCGAGCTGTTCGATACCGCCAAAAGGTTTCATCGGGCTTTCGTAAGGTTCGCCTTGCAGGATGTCTGTCACGTTGCTGATGGCCGAACCGTCGAAGTCGGCTACGAAGGGATGTGGGGCAGTGGTTACCCATTCGTCCCAATGCTTGTACATGAGGTCGGTGACGATGATACCTGTTGTCTTATCCAGGTCGGGATATTTGTCTTTGGTGCTTTGCACTGTTTTCACCTGGGCAATGAAAAGCAGCTTTTTGCCGTCGGGGCTGAAGGAGAAACCTTCTATATCGCCATCGTAGTTGGTCAGTTGTTGCTTTCCGCTTCCGTCGGGATTCATTTCCCATACCTGGCTGCTTCCGCTTTCGGTGCTGAGGTAGGCCAGTTTTTGACCGCCTTTTATCCAGGCGGGTTGGTTTTCGCGCAAGGCACTATGGGTGATTTGCGTGTTGGCGCTGCCGTCGGCGTTCATGACAAACAGTTCGCTGTTACTCTTGTTTTGCGGTACGCTGTAGTAAGTGACGGCATAGGCTATCTGCTTACCGTCGGGCGAGGGTGCCACGCTTCCGATGCGTCCCATGGCCCACAGGGCTTCGGGTGTCATACGGCGGTTTTCGATACGGATGTCCGAACGCTGGATGAGTTCTTCTGCATCCGGTGTATCGCTGTTTTGGATACTTCCGCATGCTCCACACGTCATGGTTGCTGCCATAAGCAAAAGATTTAGATGTTTCATATTGTTATAGTATTGGTTTGATTTCGTCGGGCTTCGTGTCGGCCGGCGGTATAGCTGCCTTTGTCGCACGGTTTCGATGTGTGCAAAGATAAGATTTTTGGAAGACAAAACAGAGAAAGACAGCTCAATGACGCAGATTTAACAGATGTACATTCAACTTTTAATTGGCATTTTTTGTTGTGGAGGTGTTATAAATGAAGATTTTTCCGTAAGTTTGTCTCGTTAAATAATGCAAGACAAAAATGAATATATATAAACCGGAAATTGCAGAATTGTTATTACAGGTGGAGAAGACATATCAGAAGCCGTTGCAGACTTCGACCGATTTCGATGAGTTTTCTCTACATCTGAAGCAGCAGGTGGACGATCTGGTCTCGACATCTACCTTGAAACGTTTGTGGGGTTATGTGGGTGATTCTCATTTGCCTCGTATGCGTACATTGGATGTTTTGGCACGCTATGTGGGGCATTCCAATTTCAAGCAGTTTTGCGCATGGCTGAAGAATAGTCCGGTTTATAATTCATCGTTTTTCTCGGCTCATCAGATCGTGACCCGCGAGTTGTCACCCGGTTCGGAGTTGGAGATCGGATGGTCGCCTAATCGTTATCTGCGTCTGTACTACGAAGGAGGCGATTTGTTCGAAGTAAAGGAAGCCCGGCAGTCTAAATTGTTGGTGGGCGACCGTTTCGAAGCAGTCTCTTTCCTGATGGGACAACCGCTTTTCCTGCCTTATGTATTGCGCGACGGTGTGAAGCTTTCGCCTTTCATCGCAGGGCGTAACGGTGGATTGACATTATTAAATGGGCTGGCCAATGGCAGAGAATGAAGTTTCGTCCGGATTTATCGATGCTGACGTTCTGTCGGGCGAACAGAACTTTTCGAATCTGACGGAGGTGTATGTGTCCGTGTCGGGTTATGCACGTCTGTTCCGTTGTCAGCGTTATAATCGCTTGCATATTCTGAAAGCGTTGAAGCCCGAATACATTGGCAGCGATTTCTATGAACAGGCGTTGCGGAAAGAATTCGATATCGGTTATCAACTGGAGCACCCTCATATCTGCAGAGCCTTAGGCTGGGAAACCTTACCGGAGCTGGGACACTGCATTGTGCTGGAGTACATTGACGGAATTACGCTGAAGGAAGTTATGCAGCGTGGTCTGCTGACACCGGAACTGGCGCGTAAGTTTATAACCGAACTTTGCAGTGCGCTTCATTATCTGCACGGGAAACAGATTGTACACCGAGACTTGAAACCGGAAAATATACTGGTGACTCATAATGGGCATAATGTAAAATTGATCGATTTCGGCTTGTCCGACTGTGACGATTACGATGCGTTGAAGCTTCCTGCCGGTACCCGCTATTACTTGGCTCCTGAAGCCCTGAAACCTGGACAGCCTCTTGATCTGCGTGCCGATATTTATTCGTTGGGCATAATCATTGGCGAGATGGCCGAAATCCTGGAGGACAAAAAGTTGGCTGCTGTTTCGCGGAGATGTACGCGTCGTAAGCCGGCAGAACGTTATGCTTCGGCACTGGAGGTGTCCCGCAGTGTACAGGAAAAGTCTGTCTTCTTGAGGCGTTACCGGATCTTGGCTGCCGGCATGGCGTTGTTGCTTGTTGTGGGGGGAGCTCTTTATATTTCCCGCAGGTCGGGTAAGGCTCCTGTGGCTTTGCCGGTCTATGGTAACTATTCTTTGCCCGCTTCCCATTGGGCTGAGTTGTCCGATACCGCTATGCAGAAATCTGTTTGGAACGATGAGTTTCCATTGTCGGTTCAGCAGAGCGTTGCTGCCAGCTACCGGACAAAGTTAGGTAATCTGTATTAGACGGGGACGGAGCTGTTTTCGATGGCTTTGTTTTTCTTTGTCGGTTAAATCTTTGATTTAAAAATATTTTTGCTAATTTAGGCGGCCGAAGAAGATTTAATACTTTTAGGCTATGAAAATCCGTTTGATTTCCCTTTTGACTGTCTTGGTGGCATTGGCTGTCGGATGTGGGCATGTGTCCACTTCCCCGTTAGCTCTCATTCCTCAACCCCAGATGTATAAGGTACATTCTGGCATGTACACATTTTCTTTTGGCGAACAGTTTACTACCAATCTGAAAGGAACTGAACGCTCCGATCTGGCTGCTGTGCTTGGAGCTTCCCCGTTCGGGCTGCAGATGTCGGAGGATGAGCAGGCACCTTTCTGTTTCGAACTGACAGATTCTATTCCGGGTATAGCTTCTGCCGAAGGGTATACCTTAGCTGTAGGCCGCGACGGGGTACATGTTGAGGCTGTTACTGCGACAGGACTTTTCTATGCCTTTCAATCCCTGTTGCAACTGGCAGAGGAAGGGCCTAAAGAAGGTAGTTGGAGTTTACCTTATGTAGACATCAGTGACTATCCCCGTTTCGATTACCGTGGTCTGCATCTTGACGTATCTCGTCATTTCCGTTCGAAAGAGTTTGTGATGAAGCAGCTCGACGCCATGGCCCGTTACAAGCTGAACCGTTTCCACTGGCACCTGACCGACGGTGCGGGCTGGCGTCTGGAAATCAAACGTTATCCTCAGCTGACGGAACAGACTGCCTATCGTCCTTATCCCAACTGGAAAGCCTGGTGGAGGGGAGGACGTAAATATTGCCGTCGGGATGAGGCCAGTGCCGAAGGTGGGTATTATACGCAAGACGACGTACGCGAGATTGTGGAACATGCACGCAAACTGCACATTACCGTCATTCCGGAAATCGAGATGCCCGGACACTCGGAAGAAGTACTGGCCGTCTTTCCTCAGTTGTCCTGCTCGGGCAAGCCTTATCAGAATGGCGAATTATGCATTGGCAACGAAGAAACATTTACTTTTCTGGAGAACGTATTGCTGGAAGTGATGGAGCTTTTCCCTTCGGAGTATATTCATATCGGTGGGGATGAAGCAGCCAAAAGCAGTTGGGAGAAGTGCCCGAAGTGTCAGAACCGTATCCGTAAGGAAGGACTGAAAGACGAGAAAGAATTGCAAAGCTATCTGATTCATCGCGTAGAGAAGTTCCTGAACAGTCACGGCCGTAAACTGATAGGCTGGGACGAGATTCTGGAAGGTGGGCTGGCTCCGAGTGCTACAGTAATGTCGTGGCGGGGCGAGCAGGGAGGCATTACGGCTGCCAAGGCTGGCCACGATGTTGTCATGACTCCCGGCGAGTTCTGCTATTTGGACGCCTATCAGGATGCTCCTGTTTCACAGCCCGAAGCGATTGGCGGTTATCTGACTTTGGAGAAAGTATATTCCTACAATCCAGTTCCTGCCGAACTGAGCAGTGAGCAGCGTCGGTTCATTAAAGGAGTACAGGCTAATGTCTGGACCGAGTATATTCCCACTGCCGAACATGCCGAATATATGATTTATCCGCGCTTGCTGGCCTTGGCCGAAGTGGCGTGGACAGAGCCGGAACGGAAAGACTGGACCCGTTTCCGGAAATCCGTCTTGAAGGAAACGGAATGGTTGCAGTCGCAGGACTATCATCCTTTCGACTTAAAGAAAGAAGTGGGCGAGCGTCCGGAGTCTTTGCAGCCGGTCGAACATCTTGCCTTGCATTGTCCGGTGACGTATGCCCAACCTTTCTCATCGGCCTATCCGGCTTCGGGCGATTCTACACTGACAGATGGATGGCGTGGAGGCTGGACGTATGGCGACCGTCGCTGGCAAGGTTTCCTGTGTAAGGATGTGGACGTAACCATTGATCTGGGCAGACTGACGGATATCAGGCTGGTGGAAGCGGACTTTCTGCAACTGCGTGGTCCTGAAGTATGGCTTCCGAAGGAGGTTGTGATTTCTTTGTCCGAGGATGGTCTTCGCTTCGAAGAGGTGAAGCGCATTGCGACCGACGTCCCTGTTACCGAGGAACGGCTTACCTTCCGCAACTATCGGTGGGAAGGCAATGCTAAAGTACGATATGTCCGTTTCCAGGGATTCATGAATCGGGAGGTGATGGGCTGGCTGTTTACCGATGAAATTGTAGTTAAGTAAGATAATTCAACTTTGACTTCGTCGATTTTCAATTCGCAAGCTCAAGTTGCAGTTGACAAGCAACAAGTTGACGAGTTAACAAGGCGTTTGTAGCAAGCCGTTTCAAGCAACACTTTGTCAAACCGGGAGTTCCAGCCTAGTAGACTTGTTAACTGAAGCCTTGTCAACTAATAAGTTGAGACTTGCGAAACTTAAGTAAGATAAGTAAATAGAATATATGATGAACCAAAAACTACTGGCTGCCGCCCTGATGCTGTCGGGACTGGTGTCGGGCACTGCTGCAGCCGAAAACCGTTACGGGATGTCCCGCCCCGTTGAACAAATTCCGGAAGAATCTTTTACGGCACCGAACGATAACGTTGGTCGCTACATCAGCCAACGTCCCAAGCCGGAGGAGCGTCTGTTTCAGTCGGATATCATCGAAAAGAAAATTGCGGAAATAAAAGCGTTGCTGAAGAATCCTTATCTGGCCTGGATGTTCGAGAACTGTTTCCCAAATACACTGGATACCACCGTGCACTTCCGTATGCTGGACGGTAAACCGGACACTTTTGTCTATACGGGCGACATCCATGCCATGTGGTTGCGCGACTCGGGCGCACAGGTATGGCCTTACGTACAGTTTGCCAACGATGATCCTCAATTGAAGGCGATGCTCGAAGGAGTCATCCGCCGTCAGTTTCTGTGCATCAATCAGGATCCTTACGCCAATGCTTTCAATGACGGTCCCAAGGGCAGTCAGTGGGAGACCGACCGTACAGACATGAAGCCCGAACTGCACGAGCGCAAATGGGAGATAGACTCTTTATGCTATCCGTTACGGCTTGCCTATCACTATTGGAAAGTGACGGGCGATGCCAGTATTTTCGATGAAAACTGGCTGAAGGCTATCGGTAACGTACTCCGCACCTTTAAGGAACAGCAACGTAAGGAGGATAGGGGACCTTACCGTTTCCAGCGCAAAACCGAACGTGCTACCGATACTACCATCAACGACGGTTGGGGAGCCCCTGCCAATCCGGTTGGCCTGATAGTCTCCATTTTCCGCCCGTCGGACGATGCTACGACCCTGCCTTTCCTCATTCCGTCCAACTTCTTTGCCGTGACTTCTTTGCGGAAAGCGGCCGAGATTCTGACGGAAGTGAACAAGAATGGGGAACTGGCACGTCAATGCACGGATCTGGCCAATGAAGTAGAGCAGGCTCTGAAAAAATATGCCACCTGCGAGCATCCTAAATATGGTACAATCTATGCTTACGAGGTAGACGGTTATGGCAGCTGCATGCTGATGGACGATGCCAATGTTCCCAGCCTGTTGGCTTTACCCTATCTGGGAGATGTCGATATCAACGATCCCATCTATCAGAATACACGCCGCTTTATCTGGAGCGAGGACAATCCTTATTTCTTCAGGGGAAAGGCAGGCGAAGGCATTGGAGGACCGCATATCGGATACGATATGGTGTGGCCCATGAGCATCATGATGAAAGCTTTCACCAGTCAGGACGACGAGGAAATCAAACAGTGTATCCGTATGCTGATGACAACCGATGCCGGTACCGGTTTCATGCACGAATCCTTCCATAAGGACAATCCTGAAAAGTTCACCCGTAAATGGTTTGCCTGGCAGAACACGTTATTCGGTGAGTTGATCATCAAGTTAATCAATGACGGGAAGCTGGATTTATTGAACAGTCTGTAACGAATAAACTTTCAAACAAACATAATGTCATGAAAATACTTTCATTTACTACAGGTATATTGCTGTGTGGACTGCTGGCTGTGGTGCCGTCCGCATGCGTTTCACAAAAAGAAAACAGTACGGCTGGTGCCGATTACCTCCGTTACGTAGATCCTTATATCGGCTCGGGTGGGCACGGACATGTATTTGTAGGTGCCAGTGTCCCCTTGGGCATGGTACAGGTGGGGCCGCAGAACATTCATAAAGGTTGGGATTGGTGTTCGGGCTATCATTACTCGGACAGTGTACTGATAGGATTCAGTCATACGCATCTCAGCGGTACTGGGTGTGCCGACTTGGGCGATGTGCTTCTGATGCCTTATGTAGGCGATGTCCGTACTGCCCGTGGCGAACAGGATAACATCAAGGGAGCCTGTTCGACCTATTACTCGCACGAGAACGAAGAAGTTGCTCCCGGCTATTATTCGTTGCTGATGGATAATGGTGTGCGTGCCGAACTGACGGCTACCGACCGTGTCGCCATTCATCGTTATACTTACCCCGAAGGAACACCCCGGCTGTTGGTGAACTTAAAGGAAGGTAACGGCGACCGTGCTTTTGCGACTGCGTTGAAACGGACGGATGAATATACGGTTGAGGGATACCGCTTTTCCAAGGGATGGAGTCCGCAGCACAAGGTATTTTTTGTGCTGAAGTCCGATCAACCGATTGAGAGTGTGGCCGTATTTGACGATGATGCGGCTGTCGGATCAGATAGCCTTTCCGGCGAAGCGGTGAAAGGGGTACTGACCTTTCGGAACAATCCGAAGAAGGTGCAGCTCAAGGTGGCCCTTTCATCCGTCAGTTGTGCCAATGCTCTGGCTAATCTGAAAGCGGAACAACCTGAATGGAACTTTGAGAAGGTTCGTTCGGATGCCGAAAAACGTTGGAATCGCATGCTGTCGTGTGTGAACGTAGAGAGTGGTGACGAACGTGGCAAGAAGATTTTTTATACCAGTTTGTATCACATGTTCATTGCTCCGACACTGTATGCCGATGTGAACGGAGAGTTCCGTGGGCACGATGATAAAATCTACAAGGCCGACTATTGGACTAACTATTCTACCTTCTCATTGTGGGATACGTACCGCACTCTTCATCCCTTACTCACCATTATCCAGCCTCAGTTAGTGCCCGACATGGTGAATTCCATGCTGAGTATCTACGATCAGCAAGGTAAGTTGCCCATCTGGCCGTTAGTGGGAGGCGAAACCAATCAAATGCCGGGTTACAGTGCTATTCCGGTAATAGCAGATGCTTATCTGAAGGGTTTCCGTGGTTTCGATCCCGAACGGGCGTTGAATTACATGGCTGCCTCAGCTACTTACGACAGGCAGCGTGGGGTTCCTTACGTGATGGAAAAAGGCTGGATACCGTGTGACAAAATGCCAGAAGCCACTTCCATTGCCATGGAATATGCTGTAGGCGATTGGGGGCTGGCCATGATGGCTCAGAAGATGGGTAAAGAAGATATATATAATACTTTTTGGAAGCGTGGGCACTACTACGAACAGTATTTTGATAAAAGTATCAATTTTATCCGTCCGAAGATGGACGACGGCAGTTGGCGTACGCCCTACGATCCTTTCCTGTCTATTCACGGATGGGGTGATTTCTGTGAGGGCAATGGCTGGCATTATACTTTCTTTGTGCCTCAACATCCCGAAGGACTTATCAGTCTGATGGGCGGCGACGACCGCTTTGCCAGCAAGTTGGATTCGCTCTTTGTGGCCGAAGGTGATATGGGTGAGCAGGCTTCGGCCGACATCAGCGGACTAATAGGCATGTATGCCCACGGCAACGAACCCAGTCATCACGTGGCTTACCTCTATGTTTATGCCGGCCAGCAGTGGAAGACGGCGGAGAAAGTCAGTTACATTCAGCACAACTTCTATACTGACCGTCCCGACGGTATTATTGGCAATGAAGATTGTGGTCAGATGTCGGCATGGCATGTACTGTCTGCTTTAGGATTCTATCAGGTTAATCCGTCTCACGGAGTGTATGTTTTTGGCAGTCCGCTCTTTGAGAAAGTTACCATTAACCTGCCGGAAGGAAAGGCATTTACGATAGAGGCTCCGGCCGTAAGCAAGGACAATAAATATATCCAATCTGTCCGACTGAATGGGGAGTCCTATCCGAAAAGCTATATCACGTACGAAGATGTTATGAAAGGCGGTACATTGACCTTCGAGATGGGCAACAAGCCGAATAAACAGTTTGGTGCTGCTCCGGCAGACCGTCCCCGTTCCTATTAGTTTAGATGATTTATGAAGAAGAAAGACGCAGCAGCTTTAATATTGTATGGTGGGGCAGGAGCCTTGTTGCTTCTGTCCGGTTGTGCCGATGCACAGACAGCTTCGGAGCGGGACTATCTGCGTTCCGACTATTACACCCGTGGCATTGGTGTCTATCCGGGCAGTCCGGAAGAAGACTTCTCGCCCGAGTTGTTACCCGGAGGCAACCAATATCGTAACCTGGCTCTCCTGCGGGCTACTTATCAGTCGTCGGCTTACGATTACAACCTGACCTCGCAGCTTCTGACGGATGGCATCGTGACCGACCGCAAGCCTCCTTACTTCGAGCTCCGGACTGCCGGGGGGAGTGTCCCCAAAAGGGAACGGGAATGGATGATTGACGGAGGGCCGTATTCGCGCAATAGTGTGCGTGGTGAAGATGCCTTTTTCCAGTTTGATATGCACCATTATGGCAAAACTGTTACCCATGCAGTAGTCACCGGTACATTGGTGTACGACGATCGATTGGCTCAGGGTGGGTACGAAATGACGTGGGAAGCCTCGAACGACGGTACTACTTGGACTGTACTGGCTGTGAACCGGGGAAGCGGATTGCCCGGCAAAGCCCGTAATGGTCGGGTAGAGGTAAACGACCCCAATAAACAGACCGGTACTGTGTCCATGCCAATGCGCCAGCTGGAGGAGACCTTCCGTTTTGCCAATGCTGCGTCTTATTCATCCTATCGCATCCGCTTGCGGATGAAAGGTGCTTATGAGTGGACTTTCCACGAAGTTGAGTTTGCCGATGCTCAAGGACCCGTCGATTTGAAGCCTTCTCAGTTTTTCACCAGTGCATGGATGAGTGCCACTGCGGGCAAGGAATGGGTCAGTGTAGACTTAGGTACCCGTTCGGAGTTTGACAAGGTAATTCTGCACTGGGTGAACAAGGCTGTCAAAGGAAGTATACAGACTTCAGACGATGCCCGTACGTGGCACGATGTAGCTTCGTTGCCCGGCGGAACAGAACTGGCAGACGAAATCGCTGTCGATGGAAAGGGGCGTTATGTTCGTGTCTGTATGGACCAGTCGGCAGACGGGGAATGCTACATACTGAGTGAATTGGAAGTAATGGGTCGGGGAGGACTTCTGCCCCATGCGGCAGCCATGCCCGTAGCGGCAGACGGCAAACTGCTACTTTCGGGCGGTGGATGGCAGTTGCAGCGAGCTTCGGAGGTGCAGGCCGTAGGCGAGGACATTTCCTTGCCTGCTTATAAACCTGAAGGGTGGGTGACAGCTACCGTGCCGGGCACCGTATTGACTTCGTACAAGAATGTAGGTGCGCTGGCCGATCCGAACTATGCCGACAATCAGCTGATGGTATCTGAATCGTTTTTTAACTCCAATTTCTGGTATCGTCGTGAATTCCAGTTGTCGCAATCGTTCCGGCGCGACCGGGTTTTTCTGAACTTCGACGGCATCAACTGGAAAGCCAATGTTTTCCTGAACGGACAACTGGTAGGACGTATCGAAGGTGCCTTTATCCGCGGTAAGTTCGATGTGACACGGTGGGCGAAGGAGGGTACAAACGTTCTGGCCGTAGAAATCATCAAGAATGAACATATTGGTGCCGTGAAGGAAAAGAACAAACAGAGTACGGACTTCAATGGCGGTATTCTGGGTGCGGACAATCCTACTTTCCATGCCACCATCGGCTGGGACTGGATACCGACCGTACGCGGACGAAACATTGGTATCTGGAACGATGTGTTTCTGACAACGACTGGCAAGGTAACCGTACAGGATCCTTACGTGCAGACCCAATTGGCTTTGCCCGACACCACCCAGGCCCGACTGATGGCAGAGGTTGTGGTGAAGAATCACGACGCCAATGCCGTGAGTGGCATCTTGTCGGGCCGGATAGGCGATGTACGTTTCGAGCAACCCGTCAGTTTGCAGGCCGGTGAAGAACGGACGGTTGTATTCGATGCTGACCGTTTCCCACAACTTTGTATGCAGCATCCTCGTTTGTGGTGGCCCAACGGTTATGGCACCCCTTATCTATATGATGCAAACTTTACGTTCAAAGTAGATGACGAAGTATCCGATACCCGTGACTTCAAAGTCGGTATTCGTCAGATGACGTTCGACGAGAAGAACGACGTGCTGAACCTCTACATCAACGGTCGCCGTTTCATTGGCCGTGGTGGTAACTGGGGCTTCAGTGAGTCGAACCTGAATTACCGGGGCCGCGAATACGAGACTGCCGTGGCTTATCATGCAGACATGAACTTCACCATGCTTCGCAACTGGGTAGGCATGATTGGCGACGAAGAACTGTATGATGCCTGCGACCGATATGGCATCATGATCTGGCAAGACTTCTGGCTGGCCAATCCTGCCGACGGTCCCGATCCTTACAATCCGGCAATGTTTATTGCCAATGCCGAGGACTATGTGAAGCGCATCCGCAGCCATGCTTCACTTGCTTTGTATTGCGGACGTAACGAGGGTTTCCCACCCGAGACTATCGACAAGGCTTTGCGCCGTATCGTAAAGGAAGAACACCCGGGACTTCATTATATTTCCAGTTCGGCCGATGAGGTAGTGAGCGGTCACGGTCCTTACCGTATGCTTCCTGCCAAAACCTACTTTACATTGGAGACCGGTAACGACAAGTTCCACAGCGAGCGGGGCATGCCCAACGTGCTGACTTATGAGAGTTTTCTGCGTACCTATTCCCCCGAAGGCATCTGGCCGCAGTCTCATCAGTGGGGCATGCACGACTATACTCTGGAAGGGGCACAGGGCGCAACTTCTTTTAATGAGATCATAGCTTCGGGATACGGTCAGCCACAGAGTGCCAAAGAATTTGCTGATCTGGCTCAGTGGGTGAACTACGATGGGCATCGCAGCCTCTTCGAGTCGCGCAGCAAGAACCGTATGGGATTGCTGATGTGGATGAGCCATCCCTGCTGGCCTTCGATGGTGTGGCAGACATACGACTATTATTTCGAACCGACAGCCGCTTACTTTGCCATCAAGAAAGCTTCCGAACCGTTGCACATCCAGTGGAATCCGGCTACGGACGATGTAGAAGTGGTGAACTATCATGCCGGCCGGCATCCCGCTCTGAAGGCCCGTGCACAGGTGCTCCACATGAACGGCACCGTAGCTTGGGAGAAGGAAGTCAAAGTAGACAGCCGCGAAGATACCACCGAAAAGTGCATCCGACTGCAATTCCCCGACAACCTGAGCGAAGTACATTTCATCAGGTTACTGCTGGAGGAAAATGGGAAGACTGTTTCCGAGAATTTCTATCACCGCAGTAAGGTCGAGAACAACTATCAGGCTTTGAAACAGCTTCCGAAGGTTACTCTGCATACGCAGGCAGCATATGCGAAGCGTGCTGACGGTGAATGGACGGCCCGAATCACTGTCGAGAACCGCACTGCCACTCCGGCTTTGATGATCCGGCTGAATGTGGTAGGCGATGAAGACGGCATTCAGTTCTTGCCCGTGTTCTATTCCGACAACTATTTTGCCCTGCTGCCGGGCGAGAGCAAAGTGATACATGTCCGTTGGAAAGACGTAGATACACGGGGAAACACCCCCCTGCTGAAAGTATCAGGCTATAATGTAGAATAAAAAAATGGAGTGAGTATGTGGTTGCAATTGATTGTTGTACTGGCTGCTATTGTGATTGGTGCCCGTTTGGGAGGCATCGGGTTAGGAGTAATGGGAGGCGCAGGCCTGGCCTTGCTTTGTTTTGTTTTCGGGCTTCAGCCTACGGCTCCTCCTATCGATGTGATGCTGATGATTGTAGCCGTTATTTCGGCAGCTTCGTGCATGCAGGCTGCCGGTGGACTCGACTATATGGTGAAGCTGGCCGAAAGGTTATTGCGCAAACATCCGGCATGGGTTACGCTGCTGAGCCCTTTGGTTACTTATCTGTTTACTTTCGTGGCAGGAACAGGGCACATAGCCTATTCGGTGCTTCCTGTGATAGCCGAAGTGGCACGCGAGACAAAAATCCGTCCCGAACGTCCGTTGGGTATTGCTGTCATTGCTTCGCAGCAGGCCATTACAGCCAGTCCCATTTCGGCGGCTACGGTGGCTTTGCTGGGCATGCTGGCTGGTTTCGACATTTCCTTGTTCGATATTCTGAAGATTTCCGTTCCTGCTACGCTGATCGGGGTACTGGTGGGTGCCTTTTGTTCGATGAAGGTAGGCAAAGAACTGGTGAACGATCCGGAATACCAACGCCGTCTTAAGGAGGGGATGATAGAGTCTCGTCTGGCCGAAACGACTGTATCGTTCGATTTGCAGAAAGCCCGTATCTCAGTAGGCATATTTCTACTGGCTACTTTTCTGATTGTATTGTTTGGTTCGGTTGATGCCTTGCGTCCTGTATTTTGGGCAGATGGCAAGCTTGTTCCACTCGACATGCCTTCCATTATCGAAATCATCATGCTCAGCACTTCGGCTCTCATCCTGATTATCTGTCGGATCGACGGTATCAAGGCTGTGCAGGGAAGTATTTTTTCGGCAGGTATGCAGGCTGTGATTGCCATTTTCGGTATTGCCTGGATGGGCGATACATTCATTGCCGGCAATCTGTCTTCGCTGACTTCCTCCATCGAAGGTGTTGTCCAGTCCATGCCATGGCTGTTTGGGGTGGCGTTGTTTGTCATGTCCATTCTGCTTTATAGTCAGGCTGCAACCATCCGTGCCGTACTCCCTTTGGGAATCGCATTAGGCATTTCTCCCTGGATGCTGATAGCATTGTTCCCGGCTGTGAATGGCTATTTCTTTATACCCAATTATCCGACAGTGGTGGCAGCAATCAATTTCGACCGTACAGGCACGACCCGCATCGGGAAGTACATTCTCAACCATTCGTTTATGATGCCGGGAATGGTGTGCACCATCGTGAGTATTGCGGTAGGATTGCTGCTGATCTGGCTGTAGCTTTAAAAACTCTCTTCAACGATGTTCCTGAACTGTCCCCAGACAGCATGGTTTCGGTAGATCGACTGGCAGCCGTAGGGCACATGAAGGGTACCTTGTTCGAACAGTTGTTCCGCTCCGACAAAGGTTTCGTCCTGGCATACGGGCGGAAAATCGTTTGCTTTGATGTACAGGTGTTGCAGCGAAGAGCAACCGTCGAAGCAATATTCAGACAGATAAGATACAGATGCTCCCAATGTCAGCGATTGTAATTGCCGGCACTGCTGAAAACATCCATGAGGGATGAGGCTGATATTATCGGGCAAGACAATGCTTTTGATTGCTGAAAAGGCAAAGGCTTCTTGCCCGATCTCCTTTACGGACGAAGGCAAGTCGATCTGTTGTAACCGGGTGTTGTAGAAAGCATATTCCCTGATTGTGGTGATGGTCGACGGTATCTGGAAGTATTCTTCTTTTTTCCCTTCCGGATACCATACCAGTTCTGTCATTTTTTGGTTGTATAATATCCCATTATCGCTGCTAAAGGCCGGATTGACTTCCGGAATGTCCAGGATGGTCAGACTGCTGCAACCTTCCGAGGGAGCAAATCGTGCCAGCAATGGTGAGAAATGAAGGACAGACAAAGAGGTACAGTTTTCGAAGGCATTTCTTTCGACCGTCGTTACTCCTACCGGAAGGGTCAGTTCCTGTAACCAGATGCAGTTGGCAAACATGCCTTGGCTGACTGTATTGGCAGTTGTGAAACGTTGTCCGTCGTAACTTGCACCACCGGCCACAATCGAAGCATCGTTTAAGTTAAGTCGCTGTAATCTCCCGTCGGTATTCTCTCCTTCGATGTCCGTTCCCATCATGTCGCGCAGATAACGGATGTCTGTCCCGTTCAGCGGTCCGGCTATACTGAGGGTAGTGAACTGGTATTTTTCCTGTTCTCCAATTGCTTCATGAAGGGTTCCGGCTTCTGTCAGTACGACCACCTCACCAGTCTGGAACTGGTACACCTTACTGCGTGTCTCACCAATGGAGTTAGCGGCATAGGCTTGTATGTAGTAGGTGGTTTCTAGTTGCAGGTTACCGATGCGTGTTTTCCAGCGCTTTTCTTCCGGACTACCCAGTTTGATTTGTTGTTCCTGTTCATCTTCCTCGGCCCGGAAATAAAATCCGGTAGCGGTGATTTCTTCTCCGCCATCGTCCAGAATTTCGCATTCAAGGGTGATGCTGCTCGGTCCCTGGTTCAGCATTTTCAGGTCGCTGACAGTAGGTTCTGTATTGGGGACTGTTTCAAAACTCATTGTCTCACTGCGCACGGTGCTGTATGTGTTTCCGGCTTCCAGGCGATAATAATAAGTGCTGCCCGGATGCAGTCCAGTCAATAGTGTCGAGACATCCTGCTCCTCGGTGACGGATATGTCGACGGATTCGGTCATGTCAGAAGTCAGTCCGTATCGGAACCGAATCTTACTGACGTTACCTTCTGCATTCGGCGCTACCTTGCCCGAAAGCAGGGCACTTGTGCGCGTAATGTCCCTGGCTGCCTCTATGCTGACCGACGGAGGCAGGTTCACCGGTTCTTCATCCTTACTACAGGCTGTAAGCAGGAATATGATCCATATATAGATGTATGTACGGAAATGATTGGTCATTTTTTCGAAAGGATTTAGAAGTTAATACCTACTCCGACAGCGGCTTCCCAATACTGAAGACGGATGGTCATAACACCCGCCGATACCACCATCCGTCGGAAGCGGTAAAGGCAACCGGCTTCCGCACTGATACCCCGGTACGAAAAATCGGTGTTCAGCAGCAGTGCACTGTTATCATATTGTTCCCAGGCCACATCCCGCTGTCCGTAACCCACGCCTTCGTAGATGCAGAAGTCGGCTATCAACCGGTGAATGCCTCCCGCCATCAGCATCCAGCGTCCTTTTTCTGTCCGTCCGGTGTAGTAGGGGGCTTCATCCGTTCCGGGCAGAAGTCCGTTCCGGTCGCATTCGCCCTGGGTATGAGGCATGCCGCGGAAATCTT
>NZ_FR883139.1:22636-30931 GCF_000435115.1 Bacteroides sp. CAG:633
CACCGTGTCGCCGCATAAGTGCCAGGCGCAGTCCGGCCGAAGGCCCGTCGGCCTGTATACCTGCGTTGAGCAATATAAGCCTGCGCCAGGGCTCCCGTGGCCGGCGGGACCGTTGAGGCGGAAGCGGTGGCAGATGCTTAGCCAGGTACAGGGAGGTGTCGGGCAGTACAGGCCGCTTTTCAAGCGTTGGCATTTCTACCGGATACTGATATCCGAGTGGCGGTGTCAGCATCAGTTCGTAAGTCATACGCGATTCGAGCGGTGCCGCAAAGCGATAATCGCGCAACACGCCCCATTGCGGATGTTTGATGGTTATCATCACACTGCCTTTGGGCAGGTATAACCAGATTTCTCCTACATCGTTTTTACGTTTTACGATGCCCAGAGGAGAGGAGAATACAAAATCCTTGTCACCTACTATTTTGATCAG
This sequence comes from Bacteroides sp. CAG:633, assembly GCF_000435115.1. Classification (NCBI taxonomy): domain Bacteria; kingdom Pseudomonadati; phylum Bacteroidota; class Bacteroidia; order Bacteroidales; family Bacteroidaceae; genus Bacteroides; species Bacteroides sp. CAG:633. The sequence continues at coordinate 23,067 of NZ_FR883139.1, forward strand.
GGCACAGGCTTCATCGTTCAGGTCGCGCACCGGGTCAATGTAGGCTGAAATGTCATTGGGCAATATACGGAAATGGCGTACGGTAAAGTCCTGTGCCAAGGTGCTTCCTGTAGGTAAAAGCAGCAGGAGGACCGGCAGCAGACTGAATAGTAGGACGGATGAAGTACGTTTCATTGCAGGTTAAAGTTATTGATGTTGAATATTTCGTTTTCTGGCAGTGGCGTATGGTCAGCTTGCATACGGGGTTGCCAGGTACGTACGTGAATCTTCGGGGCTGTTTCGTCACGGAAGTCCCACAGCAGGAACAGATACCCGTCGTCGGCATAGATGTCCGACCGGTACTTCTGTCTCAGGCTGACTCCGTAAATACCTTTCACCGTAGGATGGCGCATGATGTGGAAATCGCTGAACTTCACGTCGATGCTGCGGTTGGCCTTGAACACTTGTTTCAGACGGTCCAGATACTGCCGTTTGCTCTTAACGTTGTAGACGACCTGTGCAGGCGACAGGTAGCCGGTTTCCTTTTGCGACGTGTGTACCACGGTGCCTACCACAATAAGGGCGTTCTCGCTGAACAGCTGTTCCAGAAAGTCGATGTCCTTGGTCGTATACGAAGTACGCAGATGCTCTACGTAGTTCAGTATCATCTGTCTGTTCCCTGCATCCTTTTCGTCCAGTTTGCCCGATACCACTTTGATGGCTTCCTGGTAGAACGGATGCTGTTCGCTTACTTTCCTCCAGTCCTGACTGGCTATATGGCTGGAGGTTTTTGTTGTGGGTTCCGTCGTATGGTTGCCGGATGCTTGTGCAAGGTCTGTGTCTGGGAGCGCATTTCCCTGCTTGTCTTCAATGCTTTCAGATTGCAGTTTCATGCTGTTTCCGGCCGATGGACGTTCTATCAGGAAACGCTGCGGACACAACCGGCTGGCAGTCTGCTCCTCACCGATGACATTATAAGTCATATTTCCCTGCGGATTCCCTTCCGTATCAATCAGCAGGTATCGTCCCTTTTGCCGGGCTACGGCAAGTCCTTCATTGTAATAATGCCCGATGGAATCGTATTGAAATTGGATAGCTGCCTGATTTCTGGGATCGACCACTGCCCATTTCCCGTTCTTACATATGGCTGTGAGCCCGTGGTTAGTCAGGTGTATTTTGTCGTAGATGCTCGGAATCAGGGGTTGCCCCTGGCGGTCGATAACGCCCTGTCCTTCCTCCGTTTCTACCACAGCCATATCATTCTTGTATGGCAATGCCAGGCGAAACTTTTCGGGCAGATAGAGTTCCGGTTCTCCCTGCCGGTTCAGGTAGCCGAAGTGACGGGTACCCAATTCGCAGAACAGAAGACGGCTGTCGGACAGTCCGGCATCGAGCAGCGAGTTGGACAGCCGGATGGCCGTCTTTATCTTTCCGTTCCTGTCAATCAGCAGGTAGCCGCTCTGTCCCTGGCTATTGGTGTTGCCGGCCAGTGCCAGGCCTTCGTGAAAATCGTATGCCCGGTCGTAAATGGGTGGAATAACGATGTTCCCCTGTGTATCCATATATCCGTATTTCCCATTGCCTGTGGCAAACAGTGCACGACCTTCGCTGAAGTTATGCATCAGTACGATGTCATATTGCGGATATTGGGCCGTCGAGGCTACATTGTTTCCCTGTTTGTCTATCAGCAGAATCGGAGAATCTGTTTCCTCCTGAGCAAGTGTCACGTTCTCGAAAAAATGTCCGATGCGTACAAAGCTGCGTTGGCTGACGGGATGTGCAGGATCGTGCAGGCTGTAGAGTTGGAGACGTCCTTCTTCATTTGCCAGACTGAACATGCCTCCTACAACGGCCGATGGCCGATGTTCGAAGCTTCCGGCAGGCTGTAACACGGTCCCGTCGGTGGCTATCAACCCCCACGTTGTTCCATCGTTACGGAACGGAAGAGCCTCAACAGGATCGGTATCCAAATGGTGGCATGACGACAGGAAAAGAACACAGACAGATAAGCTCGATAAAAGAATATGGAAAATAGGATTGGTTTGTTGCATGGTTTTACATCGTTATGTGACGGCAAAGATAACTTAAAATGAGATGCCTATCCTTCTTTTCCCATAAAAAATGAGAAAAGAAAGGATGGCATCTCCCTACCAGTTAATGCAACTTTATTCGTCCCAATTTTCCAACTCTCCTCCTATTTCAATCTTTATCTGCTCCGGATTTTTAGAAACAACCAATTGTACGGAATGCTGTATGCCTGGTTTAAAGACAAACTTGCTTTCGTACAGGTAAGACACTCCTTTCATGATGACCTCCACCAGCGGCTGACGGTTGTCCAGGCGTTGGGGAACGATGATGGCCGAATAGGTATGGTTCCCCAGACTCTTGGCCTGTATACTTTGCCGGGTGCCGTACGTGTAGCGTGTCACTACACCGGCACTCAGGTCAATGGTGGCTTCGGGCACCGTGTTGTGGATATATACTTCAGCATTTTCCGGCAGTTCGCCTTCAAAGTCTTCTCCTTTGACCAGTCGGATCAGCATGCGGCTCATACGGTGGGCAAACTGAAGGTTGACAGGTGAATTGCTCGCACTGACGTTCTGTTGACCGGCCCATAAGAAGTCGCTCGCTTCGTATTCTCCTTCGGCCGACTGGTCGGTCGACACGCTGAAAGGCAGATTGTCCACCGAAGTTACCGGTTTCATTTGCGGATAGTACGCATAGATGTTGTAAGTGCCTCCATCCCAGTATACGGGCTTTTCGGTTGTCCATTGGCTCCCGTCGAAAGTCAGGGCGGCATTGTTTACGTAGTTGCCCGAAACTTCCAGTGGGGTATCTTTGCGGGTGATGAACAGACCGACCCGGTCTCCACTTTCGAAGGCTGTAGTCGTCACCCTTGAGTCGGCAACCGCTTGCCGTGGGTGCATGACGTTGAAAGTCATCACATTCTCATCTTCGGCAGCTGGTAGCGGCGATTCGTTGTCGCTGCATCCGCTTCCCACCATCAGCAGGACTGACAGGAGTCCTGCTTCCAGTATATGGTGTAACTTGTTATTGTTCATATCAGTAGGTTTATGACGTTATTTGTTTTTCTTGTTGCCCAGCGGACTGCCTTTGTGAATCTTCGGCGGGAGCTGGTAGTTGTGCACACTTCCTCCACTGTATCGTAAGTTGTCGAAGCTGCGAGTAGCAGCATCGTTGCTCACTACGTCGTTGGCTTTGAAGTCCTCGTAGCTGAACTCTTCGCCAGCATATTGCTTGATGCGTTTCACGATGGCCATACGGCTGATGGTGCTGTAGTAGGGGATGTCGTTGTTCATACAGCTGTTCTGCTCCGAACGGAACACGCCCCGGCTGTGCATATAGCCACCTTCGAAGATGTCGACAAAGTCGCTGTATTTTTCGTCGAATATCAGCTGGCTCCAGGGCACTTCGTTCATCTTGCCGGTCAGCGACAGGTTTTCGTACCATCCCAGGGCTTTGGCCCAATTGATAGCATCGACATGTCCGCAACAAGAACACCCACAGAAATCGATGAACGCATTGTGATAGATGTACTCGTCACCCAGTTTGCCGAATCCGTGTCCACCTGCTTCGTGTTGGATCACTCCGCGTGTGTCGAGCGGATAACCATACGTGCTGAGCGGACAGAATGCAATGGCCGATCCGTCTTCCCACATTTGGCAGATGCCGCCGTAATCGGTGCTGTTGGGCACCACAATAACGAGCGATTCTTTCAGATTCTCTGTCGTCACGGTAGGCATTCTCAGTGCATAGTCAAAGACAGCATCGTAGTCGCATCTCAATCCTACGCCGCCGGTATACGTCGTTTCAAATTTGGCGTAGCGGATGGTGTTGATCGTACCGATACCCGTTTCCGGTGATACAGCAATGGCTGTATAGACGTTGAAATAGTCGCGATAGCTCTTGTACGGCTCTATGCCGAAGAAGTTCTCTACCTGATCCTGCATGTCTTTCATATACTTGCCGTCCGAAATGTCCTTGGCGTCATATCCGTCGCCTAAAAAGACGAGGTTGATGCCGCCCCTATTGCCTTTGCTGGCTTTCTGCAGGTTGATGATTTCGTCTTCGGCATAGATGTAGTCGTATTGCGATACGGTACACTTGTGGCGATAGTCCTGGTCTTTTAGCTTAAACACGATTTCTCCGCTACGCATGGGGCTTCCCGATGACATCTGATGGATGGTCAGTGTTAATTCAGTTTTTTTACTACCCTCGTTTTGCGATAGCGTACACCAGTCCGGCTTGCTTTCTACTATCCAGTCGCCTTCCGCATCAACAATCAGCGTACGGGTACATTCGGTATTGATAGCATTGGCTATGCTGGGTCGGCATACCAGCTCGCGATGGGCGGCAATGCGTTTGAAGTCGTTCCAACCCGGTGCGGCCTGATATTGCTGAATGGCACTTTCCGGTACTTCAAGGGTGAAGTTGTCTTTGGCTACGCCGTTAAAAGCTCCTATTTGTACATAAGGAGGCATTGAACCCTTGCAGACGATGCTACCAATACCAAAGCAATCCTGGAAAGCACCGCCTTCTTCATAGTAACTGGCTTCGTAACGGATGTTTTCCAGACTTTCAGGAAATACAAGTCCTTCGATACCACGACACTTGGCGAAGGCTCCGGCACCGATAGTTTGTAAGTCTTCAGGAAATTCTATAATACCTGTTAAACGCCAATTGTTTGTAAATGCTTTATCTCCTATGGATGCTATTTTTTCAGGAATTTTTAGTTCTCCAGAAAAATCACAACCGTAAAAAGCACCTTCTCCTAATGATACAAGATTTTTGGGTAATACTAATTCTCCTTTTAGTGGAGAATTGGCAAAAGCGTATTCCCTTATGCTAGTAATACCCTCATGAAGTTCTAACGTCCCGTTTAATCCTGTGTTCCAAAAAGCCCCTTGTGAAATATAAGTTACCCCTTGGGGAATTTTAAGATTGCCAGTTAGGTTTTTGCATCCAGCAAAGGCAAAATCACCAATAAATTCAAGCTTTTCAGGTAATATCAGATTACCATAGAATCCAATATTTCCATTGGCATTTTGATCTCCAAACACTTGATGCCCGATGTATTTCAGATTATTTGGAAGTTTAAGCTCACATGTAAAGTTGCATCCGTTAAAGGCACCACCAATATCTACAGCTCCTCCTCCTCCAATATATTCCAAAGTGCTTGGTAATGTTAATGAGCCTGTTAATGAATTACACCATAAAAATGCACTAGCTCCAATATGAGTAACTCCTTCTGGTATATTAATACTTCCAGTTAAGTTGACGCAACTTCTAAATGCACAATCCCCAATTTTATGTAATTTGTCTGGTAAAACCAAACGGAGTAATGATGCTTTTTCATTCAAGGCACTTTCTGGGATGATGTCATCCTCGTATTCCCAACTATTATTAGGGAAACCTCCTCCACGGCCTCCGAATTGCCCATGTAAACATCTTACTTCTTTCAGATTCAACGATTGCAGTACATCCATCGAATCACGCATGAAGTAGAAGTCCTGCGAGTTTATTTCTCCCGTAATCTTCAGATTCTGCAATTTTCTGTAATCCTTCTTTGCAGCCGTAATCGAGTCCTTCAGATGCCCGGCTGTAGAGTTGATGACGATGTATTCCTTCATGGTAGCATCGTGCGACACGTCGTCGTTCTCCCAGGCGGTGATGGATTCACCTGCCAGTTTGAAGGTATATTCGCCTGTCGATTCCTTTTTGTTCACCTGAATGGTGAAGTTATGCATTTTGCCGCTGACGTAGGTGAAGGCTTCTTCTTTGCTGAAGTTGTAGACTACACCGTTGACGGTGATGCTGAACAGCTGTGTGCCTGCCGAAATGGTTTGTGGCACTACGATGCCGCGGAACACGTTGTCTTTTACGTAAGGGATGATGCCGGTAGGGCTCACTTCGCCTGTAGCGCTGACGCTTCCGTCGGCCAGGTTGATGACAGCCTTCTGCTTGGTGTTCTTAATCAATACCTGTTTTTCGAGTCCGGCCCATTCACCTTCGGCAAAACCATCGCCCTCGGTCAGCGTGATGCGCGGGCTACTCATGCGGTGGCGCATAGGCAGACGGATGATTCTTTCCGTAGGAGCCACGTCGGCAGCCTTTCCCCACAGGAAGTCGCTGGCTTCGTAGCCGCCCATTTCGTTGCTGGTGGTAGTGGTAGACTGGTCTTTTTTCACCTCGAAAGCATAGGCATTAACATCCTCGGGCGAGCCGAAGGGGTAGTAACCATAAATATCGATGTGCGTATGATCGTCTTTCCAATAGACGTCGTAAGCCGAGTTCCACTTGTAGGCGGCTTCGTCGAACGTATGCTTCACGTTGTTGCCGCGGTTACCGCTGTTTTGCAGCGTACCCGGTGTACTTCCCTGATAGTCTACGATGTAGACACCCATTTCGTCGCCATCGCAGAAACCGTTGTCGTTGACACGTGTCACGGCTACCTGTTCTATCTCTCCGGACAGAACGATGGGACGTCTGTTTTCCTCCTGCGATCCGTTCGGACCGAAGGTGTCATCGTTGCACGATGCCAGTGCCCCGACGAGCATTAGCATAGCCAAGCTGTGAATGATGTTGTTTCTCATATATGAGTTCTATTTAAGTTTATTCTGTTTGTTCTGTTTATTCTGCCACGCCACCATGGTCCTCACCATCATCTGTCCAGTCGCCTATATCAACGTTGATACCGTTGCTGGTCTTCTTGACGGTGATGGTAAACGTATGGCGCTTGCCACCGACAAAAGTAAATTCCTTTTTCAGGTTGAAGTCACGCCCGTCAATGGTTACGGTGAACAGGTTGTTGGCCAGCGGAATACTTTGCGGGATTACCAGTGCCTTGAACTCGTTGTTCTTGCCGCGCAGGAAAGAGACAGATTCTTTCTGTGTACCGGGAGTTACACTGCCGTCCTGCAGGTTCAGTGTGGCCTGGCATACAGCCTGGTTCAGCTTCACGCTCACATTTGCAGCTTCCAGTCCTTCGGTGGTGAATCCGTTTCCGGCGCTCACTTTTACTACGGCGCAACTGAACACGTGGTTAAGGGTCAGCCCCACCGCTTTTTCGGTAGGCGACACATTCAGCGTCTTGCCCCACAGAAAGTCGCTGGCTTTGTAGTTGGCTTCGGTGCTTTGGTCGGCCAGTGTCTCGACAGGCATTGCCTTTACGTTGGTCAGCGTACTGCTATAAGGATAGTAGCCATAGAAGTCGGCCGGAGTAGTTTCGTCTTCCCAGTAGATAGGTGTGGCCGGAGTCCACGTACCATCGTAAGTGAATCGCATGTTGTCCACATGGTTACCGGCGTTAAGCAGCGGTCCCGACACCCCTCCGCTGTAGTTCACCACATAAAGTCCGATTTTGTCGCCAGTCTCAAATCCCGTATCAGTAGCCTTGGTAGAGGTCGCAGTGATGCCGCAACTGAGGGTTATGGGGATTTTCTTAGACTCGGGTTCCGGTACTTCATCCGTATGATCGGACGAACATCCTGCCACAAACAGTGCAAGCATGGTTGCACACAGAAGTTGATGATATGTTTTCATACGTTCGAATTAAATTTGTTACAAAAGTAATAAGACTGTTAATAGCTGTCAAGTTCATAATGGTTCATACGGTGAGATGAGTGGGATATTAGTGGGGGATGGGCTGTAATGTCATTTCAAACTACCTATAGGTAATTGGTAAACTACCTATAAGTAATTCTTCAACTACCTATAAGTAATTGTATATTTACCTATAGGTAGTTTGAAGTGGTTAACTGCTGCGATGTTGCTGTATCTATGATTGCAGCGTTGCTGTATTTATGGTTGCGGTGATACTGCATCTATGGATGCAGTGTAAGCATTCGAAGAAATGCACCTTTTAC
>NZ_FR883140.1:0-2220 GCF_000435115.1 Bacteroides sp. CAG:633
TCTTCATTCTTAATTCTTCATTCTTCATTTTTTCTCCCTACCGGCATTCGCTTCCATATCGTCCGTGGAATGAGCCTCCAGAAGAACACCAGCAGCCGATAGCGAACGTCGATGATGGCCACCCGTTTGCGTTGCTCCAGCGCCCTTACGATGTGCTGTGCTACGCGCTCAGGACGCATCAGCATGGGGTAGTTGCCACCTCGCAGCAGGTCGGTCGCTACGAAGCCCGGACGGATGTCGGTGAAGCAGATGCGCAGGTGCTGCATGCGGGCCAGCTGCTCCAGAGCGTCGATGTAGGTGTTCTGAAAGCGTTTGGTGGCCGAGTAAGCCGGTGCGGCTCCCAGCCCCTTGGTGCCTGCGATGGAGCTGATGACGGCGATGTGTCCGCCCTCGCTCGGCAGTCGGCCCTCGGTCTGCTGTTGCCTGAAGTAGTCGAAAGCAGCTGTCGTCATGCGGGTGAAGCCCTCGACGTTGGTGCGCGCCGTGCGTAGTTCGATGTCGGGGTCGAGCGTCGGATTCTGATAGCCGATGCCCGAGCTGAGGAAGAACAGGTCCATGCCGCCCAGCCGGTCGATGAGCGCCCTCAGACGTTCGAGAGCATCGTCGCGGGTGACGTCGATGCGTGCCGTCTCCACCCGTTCGGGCGCCGTGCTACGCAGCGCTTGTAAAGCCTCTTCGCGCCGTCCGGCCACGCCGATGCGCCATCCCTGCCGAAGCAACAGCCGTGCCACTTCGAGCCCTATGCCCGATGTGGCTCCGATAATAATAGCTTTCTTCATTGTTTAGTTACAAGCTACGAGCTACAAGCTACGAGCTACGAGTTATGGGTTATGAGTTACGAGTTACGAGTGGTTGTCGCAGGTCGGTTATTCGTTAGAAATTCTTCATTTTTTTTCATTTATCCAACGACCGTCGCCACAATCCGCCTTCCTCCGCCTCGGTTTCGGAACTCGCACAGGTAGATGCCCTGCCAGATGCCCATGTTCAGGCGTCCGTGGCTGATGGGGATGGTGATCGAGGCGCCCACCAGCGTCGATTTGGCGTGCGCCGGCATGTCGTCGTCGCCCTCGCAGGTGTGTTGGTAGTAGGGTTCGCGTTCGCGCACCAGGCGGTCGAAAATGGCTGCCATGTCCGTCTGTACGTCGGGGTCGGCATTCTCGTTGATGCTCAGCGCGGCCGATGTGTGCTTGATGAACAGATGCAGCAGCCCCGCTTCGGGCAGGGGCGGCAGATTGCGCACTATTTCGTCGGTCACCAGGTGGAAGCCCCTCCGGTGGGGCGTCAGGGTAAATTCTTTTTGCGTTATCATTTTTTTCGGTTCTTCAGAAGTTTGGCGTCCGCCGGCTTTCATCTTCTTCCGTGGGCGGACTTTGTGCAAATATACGCCAAAATTGACTTTTATCGGGTATATCCTTGCGCTTATCTTTTGGCTTTTGGCGAAAAAAGGCGATATTTGCTGGCCGTTATAAATCTAAAAAGAAATTTATGGAAAAAGTTGTTATCAATTCGTACGAGGATTTTGAAAAATTGGTAGGACAGCGCATCGGCGTGTCCGACTATGTAGAATTGCCGCAGGAGCGCATCAATCTGTTTGCTGACGCTACGCTCGACCATCAGTGGATTCACGTCGACACCGAGCGTGCTAAGGTGGAGAGTCCCTTCCACAGCACCATCGCGCACGGGTATCTCACCCTTTCGATGCTGCCTTACTTGTGGGGTCAGATCATCGAGGTGAACAACCTGAAGATGATGATCAACTATGGCATGGAGAAGATGAAGTTCGGACAGGCAGTTCTTTCGGGTCAGCGCATCCGTCTGGTGGCCGATCTGCAATCGCTGGCCAATCTGCGCGGTGTGGCCAAAGCCGAAATCAAGTTTGCCATCGAGATTGAGGGCGAGAAGAAGAAAGCCCTCGAAGGTGTGGCCGTTTTCTTGTACTACTTCAATTAAGCCTCTCGCTACGGCGTTTTTCGATATTCACCACGGATTATTCAGGGTGTTGCATATTTTTATCTTATTCTATGCAGATCTGTATAATTTGTGGTGATTTATTTTACCATCAGACGTGCGGCGTCTATTTCGAGAAATACTCCCTCCACAAATGTCGGACAGCCGCTATCGGATGATAGAGCAACATCCGCGGACCGGCATAGCGCATCACCTTCTTCATCCGCTCCTTCATCTGCGGTTTGTAGCAATGCACGGTGCAGAGGCGGCAGG
>NZ_FR883141.1:0-24335 GCF_000435115.1 Bacteroides sp. CAG:633
AGACATGGTTGCAGACAGGGTAGCAATCGTTTCGTTATTCTGATTACAGAATACGTTTTGTTCAGCGTCAAAATAGACTTTCATATCCAAGTTGTAAAGCCGATCTTTTCTATCTCCTACTTGGGGTTTACAAACTATACGCTTGCGTGTTGTCCTTTCACTCTTCTTTGTTTCATTGGCATCAGGAAGCAAAAAATGGAACAGTTTGCGGTATAATAAGGTAGACCATACGATACAAACTAACAATATGCACAATATATTTTGACCTGATGATACAAAGCTCCACCAATTATATGAAATATAGCCGGCTATTTCTAATTCCAGACGATAGCCTAAATAAGTAGAAACCAAGCTATCGGCTTTTTGCGTCATCCCCTCGGTTTCAGAACAGACAACATTGATATGCCCGGACATATCTGTCGTTCTGCAAAACACTTTTGTATCAGCTTTTATGTCATGAGCAACCAGCAAACTATCCCAAGTAGCTTGCAACGGTTTTGGAAGAAGTGGCTGCTCCTTCAGAGACAAACTTAGAAGCGCATTTTTCGTGCCATCATTCACATAGGCATGTTTGCGCTTGTATGCAGGAAGATGGAAAACTTGCACCCCATTCTCTGTTAGCAGTTTTATCGAATCCGGTATGGAGGATTTTACAGGTATCTGCCGTTGAACAGGAATTGGAGTATAATGAAGAGGGAGCGTTATCTGCTCCACTTCTAAATCTATCGCATGAAAAAAGGCTGTTTTTGCCTGTTCATTCCAATTTTGTTTCTGTTGTGAATATGCTTTCCATAAATGGACAGCACACATTATAGTTAAAAATGTGCCAACAAACAATATCCATACTTTCGGATTTATTTTTTTCACGTTCAAAGGCCTCCTTATTATTCTATTTATCCAATTCATAACAATTTCCTTTTGATAGTCGTATTTCATAATGAAGGTTACCGGAACACGCCGGCGAACCACAAAAGGACAAACACGGCGGACAAACCGCCAGACAGTCGGGACAGAAACGCCGGAAAGGCGAAAGTCCGATGAAAAGGGAAAGAAGAATATCCGGTGGAAAGAGAATAGAAAATTGGTTTTCATCGTGTTTCTTATTTAAGAATAAATTGCACTCCTCTGCTCCATGAAATTCTGTGTACTCTCTCTCTATGGTGAAGGGATGCAGTAAATGTTTCTCAGATTAACAAAGCAAAATTAAGGATACCCCATGAAATTCTGTATACTCTCTCTATGGTGAAGGAGTCAGTAAATGTTTCTCAGATTAACAAAGCAAAATTAAGGATAATGTTTAAAAAATCAAATTTGTAGTGTTGTAAAATGAAATTCATATTTCTTCGTTTTGACAGCCTCTTAGTAGTTAAAGGTCAATAGAATGAAATACAAACGTAACTGAGGAATCACCAAACAACCTCTTCCCGCAATCATAAATTCCATTTAAGACCTCATTTTTTACTCACTTTTATACAATTCAGCACAGTTTTCCCCGAAAACATGCACCCATCCACTTTATTTTTGCTATTTTTGCATTTTGTAATTACCAGACGTAAGATGGAAAAAACAGAAATAACGACATATAGCTTGCTGAACTCGATTTCTACCCCCAACGATTTACGACGTCTGAGCGTAGACCAACTGCCGGAAGTCTGCAAAGAATTGCGGCAAGACATCATTAAAGAAGTATCCCGCAATCCGGGGCACTTCGCAGCCAGCCTCGGAACTGTGGAATTGACTGTCGCCCTGCACTACGTCTACAACACTCCCTACGACCGCATCGTCTGGGATGTGGGCCATCAGGCTTACGGCCACAAGATACTGACCGGACGGCGCGAAGCCTTTTCCACCAACCGTAAATTCAAAGGTATACGCCCCTTCCCCTCGCCCGAAGAAAGCGAATACGACACTTTCGCCTGCGGACATGCCTCGAACTCGATTTCCGCAGCCTTGGGAATGGCAGTGTCGGCATCGCTCAAAGGCGAACAGCAGCGACATGTAGTAGCCGTCATCGGCGACGGAAGCATGAGTGGCGGACTGGCCTTCGAAGGGCTGAACAATGCTTCATCCACCCCCAACAACCTGCTTATCATCCTGAACGACAACGATATGTCCATCGACCGCAGCGTGGGAGGTATGAAGCAATATCTGTTCAACCTGACTACTTCCAACCGCTATAACCAATTGCGGTTCAAGGCATCGCGCCTTCTGTTCAAGATGGGGATTCTGAACGAAGAACGCCGCAAGGCCCTCATCCGCTTCGGCAACAGCCTGAAGTCGATAGCCACCCAGCAGCAAAACATCTTCGAAGGGATGAACATCCGTTACTTCGGCCCCATAGACGGGCACGATGTAAAGAATCTGGCACGTGTGCTGAAGGACATCAAAGACATGCAGGGACCCAAGATTCTGCACTTGCATACCGTCAAAGGCAAAGGATTCGAACCGGCCGAAAAGGCACCGGGAATCTGGCATGCCCCCGGCAAGTTCGATCCCGAAACAGGAGAACGCTTTACGGTAGATACACACAATATGCCTCCGCTCTATCAGGACGTCTTCGGCGAGACACTGGTCGAATTGGCCCAAAAGAATCCCCGTATTGTGGGAGTGACCCCCGCCATGCCTACAGGCTGCTCCATGATCAAGCTGATGCAGGCCATGCCGCAACGGGCATTCGACGTAGGCATAGCCGAAGGGCACGCAGCCACCTTCTCCGGAGGAATGGCCAAAGAGGGATTGCAGCCATTCTGCAATATCTATTCGAGCTTCATGCAGCGTGCCTACGACAACGTGATACACGACATTGCCTTGCTGAAACTGCCGGTAGTGCTCTGCCTTGACCGTGCCGGACTGGTAGGTGAAGACGGCCCCACGCATCACGGCATATTCGACGTGGCCTATTTCCGCCCCATCCCCAACCTGACCCTGTCGTCGCCCATGAACGAGCACGAACTGCGTTGCCTGATGTATACGGCACAACTACCGGACAAAGGGCCGTTCGTCATCCGCTATCCACGCGGACGCGGGGTACTGGTAGACTGGCGGTGTCCGCTGAAGGAAATCCCCGTAGGCAAAGGACGCAAGCTGAAAGACGGTACTGACATAGCCGTCATCAGCCTGGGACCGATAGGAAACATTGCCGCACAAGCCATCAGCCGTGCCGAAAAAAGCAAAGGACTCTCCATCGCCCACTATGACCTGCGCTTCGTCAAACCGATAGACGAAGAAATGCTGCACGAAATAGGGCAGACATTCAAGCGAATCGTTACAGTGGAAGACGGAGTGGTAAAAGGAGGAATGGGAAGCGCCGTGCTGGAGTTTATGGCCGACCACAACTATACGCCAAACGTCAGACGTATCGGAGTGCCCGACCAGTTTATAGAACATGGAAGCGTACAGGAACTATACCACCTGTGCGGAATGGATGAAGAAGGAATATATAGTCAATTAATAAAGTGAAAATAGTTATTGCCGGTGCCGGTGCAGTAGGCACACATTTAGCCAAATTGTTGTCGCGCGAAAAGCAGGACATCATTCTGCTGGACGACAACGAAGAGAAGTTGAGCACACTCAGCTCCAACTTCGACTTGATGACAGTCACAGCATCACCTACCTCCATCCGTGGACTGAAAGAAGTAGGTGCGGGTGCGGCCGACCTGTTCATAGCCGTTACCCCCGACGAAAGCCGTAACATGACAGCCTGTATGCTGGCCAACAATCTGGGTGCCAAAAAGACGGTAGCACGTATCGACAACTACGAATACCTGCTGCCCAAGCACAAAGAGTTTTTCCAGAAGCTGGGGGTAGACTCACTGATTTATCCCGAGATGCTGGCTGCCAAAGAGATTGTTTCTTCTGTCCGCATGAGCTGGGTGCGCCAGTGGTGGGAGTTTTGCGGAGGTGCCCTGATACTGATAGGTACCAAAATGCGCGAAAAAGCCGAAATACTGGACATTCCGCTCTACCAGTTGGGCGGACCGGAACTTCCCTATCACGTGGTAGCCATCAAACGGGGAAGTGAAACGCTGATTCCACGGGGAGACGACAGTATCAAGCTGCATGACATTGTATACTTTACGACAACCCGAAAGTACATACCCTACATCCGAAAGATAGCCGGAAAAGAAGACTATGCCGACGTGCGCAACGTCATGATTATGGGCGGAAGCCGGATTGCCGTGCGCACAGCCCAATACGTCCCCGACTACATGCAGGTGAAAATCATCGACAACGACCTGGCACGATGCAACCGGCTGACAGAACTGCTGGATGACAAGACCATGATTATCAACGGAGACGGACGCGACATGGACCTGCTCATCGAGGAAGGACTGAAGAACACCGAAGCTTTCGTCGCCCTGACCGGGAGTTCCGAAACCAACATCCTGGCCTGCCTTGCCGCCAAACGCATGGGAGTGAGCAAAACCGTGGCCGAAGTCGAGAATATCGACTACATCGGTATGGCCGAAAGCCTGGACATCGGGACTGTGATCAACAAAAAAATGATCGCCGCCAGCCATATTTACCAAATGATGCTCGATGCCGACGTAAGCAACGTGAAATGCCTGACACTGGCCAACGCCGATGTGGCTGAATTTACGGTAAAAGCTGACTCAAAAATCACCAAACATCCGGTAAAGGACCTGGGATTGCCCAAAGGAACCACAATCGGAGGACTGATCAGGCAAGGAGAAGGTGTCGTGGTGACCGGTAACACACTTATACAGCCGGGCGACCATGTAGTGGTATTCTGTTTAAGCATGATGATCAAAAAGATTGAGAAATACTTTAGTTAATGGTCAATTTTAAAACGATTACGCGAATTATCGGCATCCTCCTGCTACTGGAGACCGCCATGCTGCTGGCATGTTCCGGCATATCTTTATATTATCAGGACGAAGCATTGACCGATTTCTGGAAGTCGGCCGGAATCGCAGCGGGTGTAGGTATCCTGATGGTCCTTTTAGGTAAAGGAAGCGACGGTGTGCTGACACGCCGCGACGGCTATGTGCTGGTCAGCCTTGCCTGGATAGCGTTTTCTTTCTTCGGAATGCTGCCCTTCTACATCAGCGGCTACATTCCCGACATCACCAATGCCTTTTTCGAAACCATGTCGGGCTTTACCAGTACGGGGGCGACGATATTGGACAACATAGAGTCTCTGCCGCACGGACTGCTCTTCTGGCGGAGTATGACCCAATGGATTGGAGGATTGGGAATTATCATGTTCACCATTGCCGTCCTCCCCATTTTCGGTGTCAGCGGTCTGCAGGTATTCGCCGCCGAAGCCAGCGGACCGACGCACGACAAAGTACACCCCCGTATCGGCATCACAGCCAAATGGATATGGTCGGTATACACCGGGATTACGGCAACACTCGTCGGACTGCTTATGCTGGGGGGCATGAGCTGGTTCGACAGCATCTGCCACGCTTTTGCCACTACGGGAACAGGCGGATTCTCGACCAAACAGGCAAGCATAGCCTATTATCATTCGCCCTATATAGAATACGTCATATCTACCTTTATGTTCATTTCCGGTATCAACTTTACACTGCTGCTACTTCTTGTCAACCGGAAATTCAAGAAAGCGTTTCATGATGTAGAGCTGAAATGGTATTTCTGGTCAGTAATACTGTTCACCGGAATAATAGCAACCATCCTTTACTATACCAGCCCGATGGATGCGGAAGAAGCTTTCCGCAAATCGCTGTTCCAGGTCACCAGTCTTCATACGTCAACAGGTTTTGCTACCGACGACTATATGCTATGGCCATCGGTCACCTGGGGGTTGCTGACAATCGTCATGGTGATAGGAGCCTGCGCCGGCAGTACCACCGGCGGCCTGAAGTGTATCCGTCTGGTCATTCTGAGCAAAGTGTCGAAAAACGAATTCAAGCATATTCTCCATCCCAATGCAGTGCTTCCGGTACGCATCAACAAGCAGGTATTGTCCACCTCCATTGTTTCTACCGTATTGGCATTCAGTTTCCTCTATCTGGTCATTATCATTATCAGTATATTGCTTATGATGGCTATGGGAGTAGGATTCGAAGAATCAATAGGATGTGTCATCTCAAGTATCGGCAACATGGGTCCCGGCCTGGGAGATACCGGCCCAGCTTATTCGTGGAACGCACTGCCCGATGCAGCCAAATGGCTGCTCTCTCTTCTGATGTTGTTGGGACGTCTGGAATTGTTCACTGTTTTGCTGCTCTTCACTCCCGATTTCTGGAAAAAGAATTGATTAATGGCAAAAAAGTGCTAAAACGGCTGTTTTTTGTAATCTCCACCTAACAAAAAGCAGAATTATTTATTGTACCTTTGCACGTCCGAAAAAGAGAGATTGAGAGAATCGTTATATGAAACAGTGCATAAAATATTTAATGATCATCCTGCTGGCCGCATCGTTACACAGTGGTGTCCTCGAAGCGGCAAGCGAATTATGCACCAAAAATATCGATTATACCGAATCTGCTTTTCAAGCACAAACGACAGAAACGACCCATCTCATTCATCATCTTTACGATTATCTGCTATCTCTACCTTTTTGTGCTGACTATATCGGTCAGAATTCTGTTCCCGGCTGTAAATCAGTCACGCTCCCCATCAATCGGATACGACCGGAAACTACCCATAAAGCAACCTTCCATAAAGGATGGTCTGCCCCGAATGCCTTATCACACTCAGTGGATTATTACGTCTACGGGCTACGGAAAATTGTAGTATAAAGTCTGCCGGTTTGTGTGTTGGAATACCTTAATAAAAGCACATAAACCGTTTCCTTCGTAAATGTTCTACATACATTTTCTGCACAGAGAGAACAGAAATTTTGCGGGAAATAGAGTTTCCCCTTTATATACTTGATCGCAAAAAATCTCTTTATTTTATGAACTTTACTCTTTTAGTGACCGTCTTGTTGACGGCAATTATCTTCGTGGGTCTGGTCATTGCCATCTCGCATGCCATTTCTCCACGTTCGTACAACCCACAAAAGATGGAGCCTTACGAATGCGGTATTCCTACACGGGGACGTTCATGGATGCAATTCCGTGTTGGTTACTACCTGTTTGCCATCCTCTTCCTCATGTTCGAGGTAGAAACGGTATTCCTCTTTCCGTGGGCTATCAGTGTTCGCCAGTCTGGCGTTTCCGCATTGCTTGGCGTAGCCTTTTTCTTATTCATTCTTGTGCTGGGACTTGCTTATGCCTGGCGGAAAGGAGCGTTGGAATGGAAATAAACAAGAAACCCCGGATTAAGTCGATTCCTTACGAGGAATTCACCGACAACGAGACTCTTGAAAAGCTGGTACAGGAACTGAATGCCGGTGGTACCAATGTCATTGTAGCCGCTCTGGACGACCTGATAGACTGGGGACGCAGCAATTCCCTTTGGCCGTTGACGTTTGCAACCAGCTGCTGTGGTATCGAATTTATGGCCGTATGTGCCGCACGCTATGACATTGCACGCTTCGGCTTCGAAGTAACGCGTAACAGTCCCCGTCAGGCCGATGTTATTCTGGTAAGCGGTACCATCACCCACAAAATGGCTCCCGTATTAAAGCGTCTTTACGACCAGATGCCCGATCCGAAGTATGTAGTAGCAGTAGGAGGATGTGCCGTCAGCGGCGGTCCGTTCCGCAAATCCTATCACGTAGTGCAGGGCGTAGACCAGATTCTGCCTGTCGACGTTTACGTTCCAGGTTGTCCTCCACGCCCCGAAGCATTCCTTTATGGCATGATGCAACTGCAACGTAAAGTGAAGATTGAAAAATTCTTTGGAGGTGTAAACCGCAAGGAGAAAGCTCCCAAAGACGAAACGGACCAAAAGTGACTTTCCCTAAAAAAGAGAACTGCAAATGGAAACAAAAACAATATACATAGCCCCACAACAGCTGAGTGACGAAATGCGCCGCCTGCGGGAGGATGAACAGATGGACTTCCTCGAAAGCCTGACAGGTATGGACTGGGGCGAACCTGCTGAAAATGATACCCCCGACCAACTGAGAGGCTTAGGAGTGGTATATCATCTGGAATCGACCGTCAGCGGTAAACGGCTGGTGGTAACGACCTCGACACTGGACCGCGAACATCCCCAGTTGCCTTCCGTAACTCCGATCTGGAAAGGGGCCGAACTGCCTGAACGCGAAGTCTATGACTTCTTCGGCATCGTGTTTACCGGACATCCGGATATGCGCCGTCTGTTTCTGCGTAACGACTGGGTAGGATATCCGTTGCGCAAGGACAACGACCCGGAAAAAGAAAATCCGCTGCGCATGAGCAACGAAGAAACACTCGACACTACCCGCGAAGTAGAAATTACTCCCGAAGGCGATTATCAAGAACGTGAAACAGTGCTGTTCGGCGACGATGAATACGTTGTCAACATCGGTCCTCAACACCCTGCCACACACGGTGTGCTCCGCTTCCGCGTATCACTGGAAGGTGAGAATATCCACAAAATCGATGTGAATTGCGGATATATCCACCGGGGCATCGAGAAAATGAACGAAAGCCTCACTTACCCGCAGACACTGGCACTGACCGACCGTCTGGACTATCTGGGAGCGATGCAGAACCGTCACGCCTTGTGCATGTGCATCGAAAAGGCCATGGGCGTAGAAGTCAGCCCCCGTGTACAGGTAATACGTACCATCATGGACGAGCTGCAACGCATCGACTCGCACATTCTGTTCTTCTCCTGCCTCTGTCAGGACCTCGGTGCCACGACCGCTTTCCTCTATGGATTCCGCGACCGTGAAAAGCTGCTCGACATTTTCGAAGAGACATGCGGAGGACGCCTCATCCTGAACTACAACACCATCGGCGGTGTTCAGGCCGACCTGCATCCCAACTTTGTGCATCGGGTAAAAGAATTCATCCCCTACATGCGCCGCAACCTGAAAGAATATCACGACATATTTACCGGAAACATCATCGCTCAACAGCGTCTGAAAGGCATTGGTGTGCTGAGCCGCGAAGATGCCATCTCGTTCGGAGCTACCGGCGGTACCGGACGTGCCAGCGGATGGGCTTGCGACGTGCGCAAGCGTATGCCGTATGCAGCCTACGACAAGGTAGAGTTCCGCGAAATAGTACGTACCGAGGGTGACTGTATGGCCCGTTATCTGGTGCGTATGGACGAAATCCTCGAAAGTCTGCACATCATCGAACAATTGATCGACAACATTCCGGAAGGTCCTTATCAGGAAAAGATGAAGCCTATCATCCGCGTTCCCGAAGGTTCTTACTACGCTGCCGTCGAAGGAAGCCGTGGCGAATTCGGAGTCTATCTGGAAAGCCGTGGCGACAAGACACCTTACCGCCTGCACTACCGTGCTACCGGACTGCCGCTTGTGGGAACCATCAACACCATCACCCGGGGAGCCAAGATTGCCGACCTCATCGCGATAGGCGGAACGCTGGACTATGTCGTACCTGACATCGACAGATAATCAATGGAAAATGGGAAATGGAGAATGGAAAATGATTTGCCTGTTGTCCATTCTCAATTATCAATCATCAATTATCAATTAAATAAATGTTTGACTTTAGTATTGCAACAAACTGGATACACCAAATGCTGACATCGGTCATGCCCGAAGGACTTGCCGTGTTCATCGAGTGTGTCGTCATAGGCGTATGTATCGTATTGATGTATGCCATTCTGGCCATCATACTTATCTATATGGAACGAAAGGTCTGCGGATTCTTCCAATGCCGTCTAGGACCAAACCGCGTGGGGCCCTACGGAACGCTGCAAGTGTTCTGCGACGTGTTCAAAATGCTCACCAAGGAAATATTCAACCCCAAGGGCGCCGACCAGTTCCTCTATAACCTGGCTCCGTTCATGGTGCTGATCGCTTCTTTCCTTACGTTTGCCTGCCTTCCCATCAATAAAGGTATGGAAGTGCTCGACTTCAACGTCGGCATCTTTTTCCTGCTTTCGGCAAGCAGCATCGGCGTAGTAGGAATCCTACTGGCCGGATGGAGCTCCAACAACAAGTTCTCGCTGATCGGTGCTATGCGAAGCGGTGCACAGATCATCAGTTACGAGCTCTCTGTCGGCCTCAGCATTCTTACCATGGTAGTGCTGACAGGCACCATGCAAATTTCGCAGATTGTAGAAGGACAGGCCGACGGATGGTTCATCTTTAAAGGCCACATCCCCGCTATCATTGCTTTCATCATTTACTTGATAGCCGGTAACGCCGAGTGTAACCGTGGCCCCTTCGACCTTCCAGAGGCAGAAAGCGAGCTTACCGCCGGATACCACACGGAATACAGTGGTATGCACTTCGGTTTCTACTACCTGGCCGAATACCTGAACCTGTTCATTGTAGCAGCCGTAGCAGCCACCGTATTCTTAGGAGGCTGGATGCCGCTCCACATACCGGGACTTGACGGTTTCAACATGGTCATGGACTATATTCCCGGCTTTGTCTGGTTCTTTGCAAAGGCTTTCTTTGTAGTATTCCTCATGATGTGGATGCGATGGACCTTCCCCCGTCTCCGTATCGACCAGATACTGACACTGGAATGGAAATACCTTGTACCGCTGTCGATGGTGAACCTGGTGCTGATGAGCCTGATTGTGGCCTTCGGACTGCACTTCTAATTTTTAATTTTTAATTCTTATAAGAGACATGGAAGAAAAGAACACATACTTCGGAGGCTTTTTCAAAGGTCTGGCCAGTCTGACCACTGGCTTAAAGACCACCATGAAAGAGTTCTTCACCCCGAAAATCACAGAGCAATACCCTGAAAACCGGAAAGAGCTCAAGATGTTCGACCGTTTCCGCGGCACGCTTGTAATGCCCCATAACGAACAGAACGAGCATCACTGTGTGGCCTGCGGACTCTGCCAGATGGCTTGCCCCAACGGCACCATCAAGGTGACATCGGAAACCATCACGACCGAAGACGGCAAGAAAAAGAAGATACTGGCCAAGTACGAATACAACCTGGGATCGTGCATGTTCTGCCAGCTTTGCGTCAATGCCTGCCCGCACGGTGCTATCACTTTCGACCAGAACTTCGAACATGCAGTCTTCGACCGCTCCAAGCTTTTCCTGACGCTCAATCATCCGGGCAGTCATGTAGCCGAAGCCAAGAAAGCCCCTGCGGCCGAGAAACCGGCATCCGACAAAGCGGCTGCCCCTAAAGAAAAGGCTGAATAATCAAATTAATCGTAACCACTCATTAAAGAAAATATATGGAAATAACTCTCGAAACAGTAGTATTCTACTTTTTAGCGGCTTTCATCACCGTATTCTCCTTGCTTACGGTGACTACAACCCGCATGGTACGCTCGGCCACGTACCTCCTGTTCGTCCTCTTCGGTACGGCAGGCATCTATTTTCTGCTGGGCTACACCTTCCTCGGTTCCGTTCAGATTATGGTCTACGCCGGAGGTATCGTCGTGCTCTATGTATTCTCCATCCTGCTGACCAGCGGCGAAGGCGACAAAGCAGCCAAGCTGAAACGCAGCAAGTTCCTGGCTGGACTTGGAACGACTGTGGCAGGTGCCATCATCGTGTTGTTCATCACCCTGAAACATAAATTTCTTGCCACGACCGACGTCAATCCGGTAGAGATCAATATCAACACCATCGGGAATCACCTGCTGAGCGGTGACAAGTACGGTTATCTGCTGCCATTCGAAGCTGTCAGCATACTGCTGCTGGCGTGCATCGTCGGAGGTCTGCTGATAGCCCGCAAGCGATAGGAAACATCAATTACGAACACTGAAATCTGAACTAGTTATGATTCACATGGAATATTATCTGATAGTTTCGGCTATCATGTTTTTCGCCGGCATGTACGGGTTCTTCACCCGCCGCAACACACTGGCCATCCTGATTTCGATTGAGCTGATACTGAACGCCACCGATATCAACTTTGCCGTATTCAACCGTTTCCTGTTCCCCGGCGCACTGGAAGGCTATTTCTTCGCCCTGTTCTCCATCGCCATTTCGGCAGCCGAGACGGCAGTAGCCATCGCTATCATGATCAACATCTACCGTAACATACGGAGCATCCAGGTCAACAGAATAGACCAACTGAAATGGTAATAAACAGAAAAAACTAAAAAACAAACGATAATGGAACTTACGATTCTCATCCTACTCATTCCGTTCCTCTCCTTCCTCATCACAGGAATCGGAGGCAAATGGATGTCACACCGCACGGCCGGACTCATCGGAAGCATCGGGCTGGGACTGGTCACCATCCTTTCCTACGCCACCGCATGGAGCTACTTCACCGCTCCCCGTCTGGCCGACGGCACTTACGAGACACTGATGCCTTACAACTTCTGCTGGTTGCCCTTCACACAGAACCTGAGCATTGACATGGGCATCCTGCTCGATCCCATCTCGGTAATGATGCTTATCGTCATCAGCACCGTATCACTGATGGTACACATTTACTCCTTCGGCTACATGAAAGGCGAACGCGGATTCCAACGCTACTACGCTTTCCTTTCGCTCTTCACCATGTCCATGCTGGGACTGGTCGTAGCTACCAACATCTTCCAGATGTATCTGTTCTGGGAGCTGGTGGGTGTATCTTCTTACCTGCTGATCGGTTTCTATTACACCAAGCCGGCCGCTATCGCCGCTTCGAAGAAAGCATTCATCGTGACGCGTTTTGCCGACCTAGGCTTCCTGATTGGTATCCTGATCTATGGCTACTACGCCGGAACCTATACCTTCACTCCCGATGAAATGACCCTGATGAAAGGAAGCGCCATGATTCCGCTGGCCTTGGGACTGATGTTCATCGGCGGTGCCGGTAAGAGTGCCATGTTCCCCCTGCACATCTGGCTGCCCGATGCCATGGAAGGCCCGACACCCGTCAGCGCCCTGATCCATGCGGCAACCATGGTCGTAGCCGGTGTCTATCTGGTAGCGCGCATGTTCCCGCTGTTTATCGGCTTTGCTCCCGACGTGCTTCACATTGTGGCCTACGTAGGTGCCTTCACAGCATTCTATGCAGCCAGCGTAGCCTGCGTACAGAGCGACATCAAGCGTGTGCTGGCATTCTCGACCATTTCGCAGATCGGCTTCATGATGGTTGCCCTGGGCGTATGTACATCGAGCGACCCGCACGAAGGCGGACTGGGCTACATGGCTGGTATGTTCCACCTGTTCACTCACGCCATGTTCAAGGCATTGCTCTTCCTGGGTGCCGGTAGCATCATCCACGCCGTACACAGCAACGAGATGTCGGCCATGGGTGGTCTGCGCAAGTATATGCCTATCACTCACTGGACCTTCCTCATCGCCTGTCTGGCCATTGCGGGTATTCCTCCGTTCTCGGGATTCTTCTCAAAGGATGAGATTCTGACTGCCTGCTTCCAGTTCAGCCCCGCGATGGGATGGATCATGACGATCATTGCAGCCATGACAGCTTTCTATATGTTCCGCCTCTACTGCGGCATCTTCTGGGGTAAGGAGAACAAAGAACTTCACGCCGAGCACACACCGCACGAAAGCCCGCTGGCCATGACCTTCCCGCTGATGTTCCTGGCTGCCGTTACGGTAGTAGCCGGATTCATCCCCTTCGGTCACTTCGTTTCGTCCAACGGACATGCTTACGACATCCATCTGGATACGCAAGTCATGCTGACCAGCATCGTCATTGCCGTAATAGCCATTGCACTGGCTGTCAGCATCTATGCACGCAGCAAGCAGCCGGTAGCCGATGCGCTGGCCAGCCGTTTCCGCGGCTTGTGGACAGCAGCCTACCACCGCTTCTACATCGATGAAATCTATCAGTTCATCACCCACAAGATTATCTTCGGCTGCATCAGCCGCCCCATTGCCTGGTGGGACCGTCACGTAGTAGACGGCTTCTTCAACTTCCTGGCCTGGAGCACCGATGCCACAAGCGACGAAATCCGTGGCCTGCAAAGCGGACGTGTACAGCAATACGCTTTGGTATTCCTGCTGGGAGCATTGATACTGATACTTATGTTAACTATATAATTCAAATTCAATTATCCATTAAATAAAATGAATTTCTTATCATTATTTGTTCTGATTCCATTGCTGATGCTCCTCGGCCTCTGGCTGAGCCGGAACATCGCACAGATACGTGCGGTGATGGTAACCGGAGCTTCGGCTTTGCTGATTACGGCCATAGGGCTGACGATAGCCTACCTCAATGCACGGCAGGCCGGTGCCACGGACGAAATGTTGTTCTGCGCCGATGTTGCCTGGTATCCGGCACTTCACATACACTATTCAGTAGGCGTGGACGGCATCTCCGTAGCCATGCTGCTGCTTTCGGCCATCATCGTATTCACAGGTACCTTCGCTTCCTGGCGCCTGCAACCGCTTACCAAGGAGTACTTCCTGTGGTTTACGCTGCTTTCGCTGGGTGTGTTCGGATTCTTCATCTCGACCGACCTGTTCACCATGTTCATGTTCTACGAAGTAGCCTTGATCCCGATGTATCTGCTTATCGGCGTATGGGGCAGCGGCCGCAAGGAATACTCGGCCATGAAGCTGACACTGATGCTGATGGGTGGTTCAGCCTTCCTGCTGATTGGCATCCTGGGTATCTTCTACGGTTCGGGCGGAACAACCATGAATCTGCTCGAAATTGCCCAGATGCACAACATCCCCATTGAGCAGCAACGCATCTGGTTCCCGCTCACCTTCCTGGGATTCGGTGTGCTGGGTGCCTTGTTTCCCTTCCATACATGGAGCCCCGACGGTCATGCTTCGGCACCGACAGCTGTGTCCATGCTTCACGCCGGTGTGCTGATGAAACTGGGAGGTTACGGCTGTTTCCGCATCGCCATGTTCCTGATGCCCGAAGCTGCCAACGAACTGGGATGGATCTTCCTCGTTCTGACAGGTATCTCGGTAGTCTACGGTGCCTTCTCGGCTTGTGTACAGACCGACTTGAAATACATCAACGCCTACTCCAGTGTGAGCCACTGTGGACTGGTGCTCTTTGCCATCCTGATGATGAATCAGACAGCCTGCACGGGTGCTGTGCTGCAGATGTTGAGCCACGGTCTGATGACGGCCCTCTTCTTCGCGCTGATCGGTATGATATACGGACGTACACACACCCGCGACATCCGCGAACTGAGAGGACTGATGAAAATCATGCCTTTCCTCTCGGTATGTTACGTCATTGCGGGTCTTGCCAACCTCGGTTTGCCGGGTCTGAGCGGATTCGTAGCCGAAATGACCATCTTCACCGGTTCGTTCCAAGAACCTGACACCTTCCACCGTGTATGGACGGTGATTGCCTGCTGCAGCATCGTCATCACGGCAGTCTACATCCTGCGACTGGTCGGAAAGATTCTGTACGGCACCTGCACAAACGAACATCACCTGGCCCTGACCGACGCTACGTGGGACGAACGTACGGCAGTGATCATCCTGATTGTCTGTGTAGCTGCACTGGGTATGGCTCCGTGGTGGATCAGCGGTATGATCAGCGAAAGTGTTTTGCCAATAGTCAGTGTGTTTTAATATGAAACCAAGCACGCTCCAACTTTTATTTTTTAACTTTTAACTTTTAATAGATAAAATGGATTATTCTCAATTCCTACTGATGAAAGAAGAGCTCTCGCTGATAGCAGTCATCATCATACTGTTTATTGCCGACCTCTTCATGAGCCCCGACGCACATAAGGAAGGCGGAAAGCCGGTGCTGAACACCATGTTCCCGGTTATCCTGCTGGCTATCCATACCATAATCACCATCGTTCCCGGTCCGGTTGCCGACGCTTTCGGAGGCATGTACCACAACTCGCCGATACAGCACATCATGAAGTCCATCCTCAGCATCGGTACGCTGATTGTGTTCATGATGGCTCACGAATGGATGAAGCTGCCCGACACGTTTATCAAGCAGGGCGAATTCTATTTCCTTACGCTGTGTACGCTGCTGGGTATGTACCTGATGATTTCGGCCGGACACTTCCTGATGTTCTTCATCGGACTGGAGACTGCCAGTATCCCGATGGCTGCCTTAGTAGCATTCGACAAGTACCGTCACTACTCGGCCGAGGCCGGAGCCAAATACATTCTGACTGCCCTGTTTGCCAGCGGTCTGCTGCTTTACGGCGTGTCGCTGATCTACGGTACGGTAGGTACGCTCTACTTCGAAGACATTCCCGCTCATCTGGAGGGTAACCCCATGCAGGTAATGGCTTTCGTGTTCTTCTTTGCAGGCATGGGCTTCAAGATTTCGCTGGTTCCTTTCCACTTGTGGACAGCCGACGTTTATCAGGGTGCACCGAGTACAGTAACCGCCTACCTCAGTGTTATTTCGAAAGGTGCGGCAGCATTCGTGCTGATGACTACCGTGTTCAAGGTGTTCGCTCCGATGGTCGACCAATGGCAGGAAGCCCTCTACTGGGTCATCATCGCCTCTATCACCGTTGCCAACATCTTTGCCATACGTCAGGAGAACCTGAAGCGTCTGATGGCTTACTCCAGTATCTCGCAGGCAGGCTACATCATGCTGGGTGTCATCAGCGGTACGGCGCAGGGTATGACGGCATTGGTCTACTACGTGCTTATCTACATGTTTGCCAACCTCAGTGTGTTTGCCATCATCACCATCGTGGCCATCCGTTCGCACAAGTTCACGCTGACCGAGTACAACGGCCTGTACAGCACCAATCCGCGTCTGGCCTTCCTGATGACGCTGGCTCTGTTCTCGCTGGCCGGTATTCCGCCGTTCGCAGGTTTCTTCTCGAAGTTCTTCATCTTCGCCGCCGCTTTCCACAGTGGTTTCCACCTGCTGGTATTCATCGCCTTGCTCAACACGGTCATCTCGCTCTTCTACTACCTGAAGATCGTAAAGGCCATGTACATCAACAAGAGCGACGAACCGATTGCTCCTTTCCAAAGCGACAACTATACGCGTGCCGCCCTGCTCATCTGTACGCTGGGTATCACCGTGCTTAGCATCGTCAGCGCCTCTTACGAGTCGATTGGCAACTACGCTTTCGGCATGTAAAAAGGAACCGCTTTCTTTTAGGCACGGATTACACGGAAAAACACAGAGAAAGAAGAATTATAATCTGTGAACTTCCATGTAATCCGTGCCTGAAAAATAACAAGTCCCCGAAACACAGATTCGCGCAGACCCGCGCAGACTTTATTCCTACGGAAGTAAAACCGTACACAAGTCTTGGCGGAGGTCTGCGCGAATCTGTTTTTTATATCCCCCTAACTTACCGCACTCCCAACCCTCCCAATCCCCCTGCTTCTCCCCCTTCTGAGCAACACTTGTACGGCTCGTCTGGAATGCAAGTGTGGCTCACGAGCCGTACAAGTGTCGCTCGCGATCCGTGCAAGTGTCGCTCGCGAGCCGTGCAAGTGTCTCTCAAAGCCCCCGTACAGAGGCTTCTGAAGCGGGGTATACTCCCACTTTCCCTCATCTTCTGTAATACCTACGTAACGTTTCCGAAACAGACATGTACTTTGGACGACACACGCATGTAACGCCCTATTCTCACCTTTGCAGCGGAAAAAAGAAATGCATAAAAGATGAGTATGAAAGTAGATTTAGGAAAGATTCTCTTCCTTGTTTTATTCCTTACCCTATCTGCCATGACTGCCTTGGCAGGCACTATCAAGGGAACAGTTACTGACAAACAGACTAAAGAACCGCTGACCGGAGCCACCGTACAGGTAGCCGGCAGTACGTCGGGAGCCGTAGCCGACATTGACGGCAACTACACGCTCAGTGTGCCCAACGGCACGTACGACCTCGTAGTACGCTACGTAGGCTATGTGGACATCAACGCCCGCCAGGTAAAGGTGAGCGGAGAAACCGTACTGAACTTCGAAATGGAAACCGATGCGCAGACACTGGGCGAAGTATCGGTAGTAGCCAAGAAGAACCTGGAAGGCGAACGCGCCCTGCAGGTAGAAAGACAAAAAGCCACACTGGCCATCGAGAACCTGGGTGCCAAGGAAATGGGTATCAAAGGTATCGGCAACGTGCAGGAAGGAGTTAAGAAACTGACCGGTATCTCCATCGCCGAATCGGGCCAGCTCATCGTTCGCGGACTGGGCGACCGCTACAGCAGCACCACGCTGAACGGACTGCCCATCGCCTCGCCCAACCCGGACAACAAACTGATTCCGCTCGACCTCTTCCCTTCGAGCACGGTGCAGAACATCACCGTCAGCAAGGTGTACGATGCCAGCGCTTTTGCCGACTATAGCGGCGCGCACATCGACATCAGCACCAAGGAGAACGTGACGGACGAGTTCCTGAACGTCAGCTTCAACGTAGGAGGACGGTTCAACACACTGGGACGCGACTTCTACCAGATGGACCGCGACGGAACCCTGTTCAAGACACCCTCACTCGACGAAAAGATATACGACATGCCGTTGCTCGACTTCGACGAGTACGTCACCAAGAACAATATCTTCCGTACCACCTTCGATGTGGACAAGCGCACTGCCCTGCCCGAATTTGGCGGAAACCTGGGTTTCGGACGCAACTTCGGCATTGGCGACCAGACACTGAGCCTGCTGGCCTCGCTGAGCCTCAGCAACGAAACGCAACGCATGGACGATGCTTTCTATAAAACGCTCGAAGCCACAGGCAACGTACAGAACGACTTTACTTACGACGAATATACCGCTACGCTGAAGATGGCCGCACTGGCATCCGTAGGCTACACCCTGCGCCAGCACGACCGCATCGGCTACACCTTCTTCTATGCCCGCAACGCCAGCGACTCGTACCAGAGCCGCGAAGGTATAGACGCTGAAGGCCACAACCTGTGGGGCAGCAACGACATCACGCACATCTACACCCTGCAAAACCATCAGCTGAACGGACACCATGAGTTCGGCACCCGTTGGCAACTGAACTGGGCAGGTTCCTACGGCAAGACAGGTAGCGAAGAGCCCGACCGCCGTCAGGTAATGTTCACCAAGGACGATGCTGGCAACCTGCAACTCTTCAAGCTGAACCGACAGGAAACCATGCGCTACTTCGGCGAACTGAACGAAGAAGAATGGGTGGGCAACCTCGACCTGAAATACAACTGGTCGGAACAGAACTTCGTCAAGATGGGTCTGGCTTACAAGAACAAGGACCGCGACTACATGGGTACCCGCTTCTACTACAACGTAAACAAGCTGAACCCCACCATCGACAACATTTACGACACCGACGGCTTCCTCAACCAGGAGAACGTAGAGAACGGCAACATCGTCATCGAACGTAAGATGCAACCCCACGACACCTACCGTGCCGGTATGGACATCTACGCTGCCTATGCACAGACGGACTTCTATCCGCTCAGCTCCCTGCTTGTCAACGTCGGCCTGCGCTACGAAATGACCAAACAGTGGGTAGAATATGCCATCGAGGGCGACCAGAAATACCAGCGCCGCCGCGACCTGAACAAGAACGACATCTTCCCCACCGTCAACCTGAAATACTCCATGAACGACCGGAACAACCTGCGTATGTCACTGTCGCGCACCATCACCCGCCCCTCGTTCATCGAAATGGCTCCCTTCCTCTATCAGGAATCCTACGGTTCGGCACAGATCCGTGGTAACGAAGAGTTGCAGAACGGCTACAACTACAACTTCGACCTGCGCTACGAACGCTTCAGCCCCAACGGCGACATGCTCTCGGCAACGGTCTACTATAAGTTCCTCGACAAACCCATCGAACGCATCCAGAAGCTGCAAGGCGGTGCCACGATGCACTCCTTCCAGAATGCCGACCAGGGTATGGCAGCCGGTATAGAAGTAGAACTGCGCAAACAGCTGATACGCGACCTGCGACTGGGAGCCAACGTCTCCTACATGTACACCAACGTGAAGCTGCCCGAAGGCGGTGCCTACACCAACAAGGACCGTTCGCTGCAAGGCGCCTCGCCCATCCTGCTGAATGCCGACCTCACCTACTCGCCCCGCTTCGGCGAAGAACGCCAGCTGAACCTGTCGCTCCTCTACAACCTGCAGGGCAAACGCATCCATGCCGTCGGCGTATCACAGCTGGGCGACATCGACCAAATGGCTGTCCACACGCTGAACTTCAATGCCAGCTACAACTTCAGCCGCCACTTCAGCGCCAAGCTTCAGGTGACCGACCTGCTGAACCGCGCCGTAGTATTCAAACAGGAAGTGCCCAAGACGGGCGAATACATCGAAGTGGAACGCTTCAAGGAAGGTACCGGTTTCGAAGTGGGCGTCAGCTATAATTTTTGAGTTAACAAGTTGACAAGTTGACGAGGGGACGAGGGGACAAGTAAACAAGAAAATAACTGAGTCCGCTTTAAAAAGTACACTTTTGATCTTAGCCCATAACACAGTTATCATTCTGTCATCCTGAACGCAGTGAAGGATCTCTTTCGAAGGCTATGTGATAACAGATCCTTCACTTCGTTCAGGATGACAAAGCAAAGTGATAGTAACTATAAAGAAACTCATAGGAAACAGACTTGTTTAAAGTAAACCCAATAAAATAAAGAGTAATAATCCAATAGTTGACAAGAGGACAGGGTAAGCCTCGTGGTCTGAAACCTTGTTCCTTGTCAACAAAACACTAAACTTAAAACTTAAATTATGAGCAGAAAATTGTTTTCAATGGCCCTTTTGGCCGGCATGGCACTTCTCGGTGCATCATGCAGCGATGACGAAACAACAAACAACGACGGCGGAATAGCCGACGGCACTACGCTGAGCGGTACAATCACCGAAGACGTAACCCTGAAATCGGGCAACACCTACAAGCTGAGCGGTGCCTACACCGTAGAAGAAGGCGCTACCTTGAACATCGAACCGGGTGTAAAGATTGTAGCCGTTTACGATGACAATGTAGACTACATCCTGATAAAGCAAGGAGCCAAAATCAACGCCAAAGGTACGGCATCGGCTCCCATCATCATGACTTCCGAAAAAGAAGAATCGGGTGCCTGGGGCGGTATCCACATCTGCGGACGTGCTCACACCAATGCCGAAGGCGGCAAGGGAAGTTCTGAAATTGGCGGTGCCGAATACGGTGGCAACGACGACAAGGACAACTCGGGTGTTCTGCAATACGTACGTCTGGAATACACCGGTTATGCCTTCGACGAAGAGCACGAAGCCAACGGTATCAGCTTCTACGGCGTGGGTAGCGGAACAACGGTTGACCACTGCCAGGCTTACCAAGGATCGGACGACGGTTTCGAATTCTTCGGCGGATCGGTCAACGTCAGCAACATGGTTGTCACCAGCTGTAGCGACGACTCTTTCGACTGGACCGAAGGCTGGAACGGTACGGCTACCGACCTCATCGCCATTCAGGAAGCCGAAGAAACACTGGGCTATGCCTGCGACTGTCTGATCGAAGCCGACAACAACGAAAACAACTACAGCGCCACTCCTGTAGCACATCCTACGCTGAAGAACCTCATCCTTGTAGGTAACGGTGCAGCCGGTAAAGGTGTACACCTGCGCCGCGGTACTCAGGTAACCATCGAGAATGCCGAAATCTACGGCAAGCAGAACGCTATCTACGTAGAAAGCGCTGAAACAGAAAACGCATTGGTCAACGGAACATCGAGCATGAGCAACGTAAGCATCAGCGGAATCCTGACCAGCAAAGAAGGCATCTATACCAATACCGAATTCGAAGCCGACGGCAACAAAGCCAATCAGGCCAACCCCTACACTTCGTACGAAGACATCATTGCCAAATGTCCCTGGGCTGCCGGATGGACCAAGAACTGGAGCGAAAGCGACAACGTACTGGCCAACGAAAGCACCCTGCAAGGAACCATCACCAACGACATCACGCTGGGAGCCGGCAACACTTACTACCTGAGCGGTGCCTATACGGTAGAAGCCGGAGCTACGCTGCACATTCAGGCAGGTGTGAAGATCATCTCCAAATACGATGACAACGTAGACTACATCCTCATCAAGCAGGGAGCCAAAATCAACGCTACCGGTACAGCCGACGCACCGATCGTAATGACTGCCGAAAAACAGTCGGCCGGCGCATGGGGCGGTATCCACATCTGTGGACGCGCTCATACCAATGCTGAGGGCGGTAAAGGAAGTTCTGAAATTGGCGGTGCCGAATACGGTGGCAACGACGACAAGGACAACTCGGGTGTTCTGCAATACGTACGTCTGGAATACACCGGTTATGCCTTCGACGAAGAGCACGAAGCCAACGGTATCAGCTTCTACAGTGTAGGTAACGGAACAACGGTTGACCACTGTGTAGCCTATCAGGGTTCAGACGACGGTTTCGAGTTCTTCGGCGGATCGGTCAACGTCAGCAACATGGTAGTCATCAGCTGTAGCGACGACTCTTTCGACTGGACTGAAGGCTGGAACGGTACAGCTACCGACATCGTAGCCTATCAGGAAGCCGAAGCCACACTGGGTTACGACTGCGACTGCCTGATCGAAGCCGACAACAACGAGAACAATTACGAAGCTACTCCGGTGGCTCACCCCACGCTGAAAAACCTGATTCTGGTAGGTAACGGCGGTTCAAAACAAGGTGTACGTCTGCGTCGCGGTACTCAGGTGACAATGGACAACGCACAGATCTGCGGCAAAGGCAAGGCACTGACAGTAGAAAGCGCTGAAACAGAAAACGCACTGGTCAACGGCACTTCCAGCATCACCAACACCACCATCAGCAACAACGTGAACAGCGAAAAAGGCATCTACACCAACGACATCTTCGCTGCCGCCACAGGCAACAAGGTAGACGCCAACCTGTCTTACGCTTCACTGGAAGACATCAAGAAGGCTTGCGACTGGATGAACGGCAAGTGGGTAGACTAACCCACCCCACCGCTGACACACAGCCATTGCTATAAAAGACTGTACCGGAACAGGTCCCTTATCGCTTCCCCCAGTAGAGGGAAGAAGAAGGGGCTGGTTCCGGTACAGTTTTTTTTGTTTGTTTCAGGAATGCGCTTCTATGCAACAGCACTAACCATACTCATCCATTCAAAAGTTGACTATCAGCCTGTAGCAAAGGAAAACTGCCGTTTTCATCCTGTCATGTTGAGCGGAGCAAAGCAGAGTCGAAATATCTCATAGTAGCTCGGAAAGAAGCAAACGAAAACTACGGCTTTCGATCAGATAATTGGGCGTGATTTTTTTCCTAACTAGGAAAAAGTTTTTTGCTAACTGGGGAGGAATTTTTTCCTAACTGGGGAAAAATTACTTTCTATCGTTACATCTGTCGATTATATACACCAAAAAACAAAAAGTTCAATAAAGAAGAGTGACTGAATAATCTACGAATTAATTCGCAAAGCAAAATCATTACACCTGTAATAAACAGACAATAAACAAGTTCATACCAACCAACGACATAGGTTATGGCACAAAGTTGAAGTAATGCTGTATGAATAAAAAAGAAATGTATGGTATAAATTTCAAGCGTATGTTGGCCAAGTGCCTCTAACCATTGAAATCGTCTTCCACGCTTATATAAGCAGGAGATACCAGCGGCTATTACTATAGAACCGGCCGTACCCATAGCTACCCGAAACAAATAAGAGTCAGCATGTTGCAATCCCGTCCATTGAAAAGGGGACAACGAGAAAAAACGTAAGGGAGTAATATATGTAGTATGGTATCCGTCCCAAAGAGGCCAAAGCAATATAAAGAAAACAAGAGCAACTGCACAAATTATTAAAGCTTTACGCTGAATAAAATCTGAATAATAGTACCATAATATGCCAAGCCAGAAAAAAGGCATCATAAAGTTTACATGCCATAAATAGAATGGAAGTGCCAATAACAAGCTGATTATAGCAGCAGCTTTCATATTATTCTTTGTCAGAGTTAAAGCCAGTTTTGCCATTAACATACAGACAAATAATGATTTCAGGTACCAAAGATTGCCAACCAGTTCTTTCCAATCGTTGTACCGATCTGTTAAACCGATAACGTTATTAAAACTTATGACGACAATTCCTGCAGTCAGGCAAGGCAACAGGAGACGGATAGATTTCTTTTTTGCAAGTTCGTTTAATGAAAGTTGCATGGCATGGACAGAAAAATATCCACTGACAGCCATAAACAAAGGCATATGAAATGCATAGATTGTCCGAAACAGAGGATGATGCAAATAGCTTTCGATACCTAAATACTGTAGGCAATGAGCATAGACTACGCATAGGATAGCAATGGCCTTCAATGTATCAAAGTAGGGATTACGAGTTTTGTTTACGAAATGATAGCCTTCCATATGATAATGATGTGGAGGTATAAAAGTAAGTGTTAGGGAATAAGTTAAATTACATAAAAGAGCGCGCAACCTAAAAAAATGAGGGTGTGTCGTAATACGCGATTCACC
>NZ_FR883142.1:0-1957 GCF_000435115.1 Bacteroides sp. CAG:633
ACCATAAACCCTAAACCTTAAACCCTAAACCCTAAACCCTAAACTATAAACCCTAAACCCTCAATCCTAATCCTTCCTAAACGACAAAATCGTTTTTTTCAATCCATCCTTGGCCCGTACCGGCATCCTTTCTATACCCAATGCCTTTTTTATCTTTGCATTGCTCGCCACATAATTTTCGGTCAGTTTTCCCAACCGTTCCTCATTCAACGGCAAATGCAAGGTAGTGCCGATGCTTGCCACTCCTTCCATCAGGCTACGGTTTATTTTCCAGATATGAGCTTTCTTTCCCATAGCCTCACACATTACCTCGATCAGTTCGTTGGTCGACAACGCTTCATCATCCGCCATGTGGTATATTCCACTCTGTACGTTCTTTGTCAGCAGTCCTTCCACTACGAAACACAGGTTATCGATGCTGGTAAACGTTCGTCTATTCTCAAACGCTCCCAGCGGCCAGGGTATTCCTTTACTCACCACCCCATACAGCAGGTTCAGATTCCCTTTGTTGCCCGGTCCGTGAATCATGCATGGCCGCAAGATAAACACCCGTTTACTTGCCGATTCTTCATTCTTCGTTCTTAATGCTTCATTTTCCAAGATGTACTCTTCCGCCTTTATCTTGCTTTCCCCGTAGGGACCTTTCGGTGCGGGTAGCACCTCTTCAGTCAGCACATCGCCGGGCACCTTGTCAGCAGCCGCCTTCACCGAACTGAAGAAAATAAAGCGTTTTGCTTCCGACTTCAGGAAGTAATCATATATCTTCTGTGTCAGTCCCGTGTTCACATCAAAATACACCTGTGCTGCCGCCCGGTTCTTAGTATCATGTGCTTTCCCGGCCAGATGAATGATGGCATCCATGGGAGGAATCGCATTGTCATCCACATCCTTCCAGCTGAATGTTTTCTCCACCCCCTCTTTCACCGGTGCCACAATATCCACTCCATACAGTGTATGTTCCTTTTTCAAGGCGTTCACCAGATTGGAACCCACAAAACCGTGAATCCCAGTAATCAATATCTTCATATCTTCAATTCTACACTTTTCGTATATCCGTACTTATCCTTTCGTAAACAACAATTCGAATACTTTAATGAAATATTTCAGCATCAGCAGCGGAAAGCAAGTCCAGATGCCGTTACTCCGACAAGCCCTGACAATTTCCTTGTTCAGCAGAATGTTACTCTTTACCGAAGCCGTGCTGACACCTCCCGTTCTCATTTTCATGAAATCCGTATGCAGGTATCTGGCTTTTACCCCATACTTGTGAAGGAAGCGTACCAACAGCTCATAGTCAGCAGCAATCTTATAATCCAACCTGTAATATCCGTATTGCTCAAAATATTTTCTGTATGTAAAGAAAGTCGGATGTGCCGGCATAAAGCCAAAACGGAAAAGAGACGGTCTGAAGATTTTCGAAGAGTAATATCTGACTGTCTTATCCAGATTTTCCGGATTGACAAAACGTACATCTCCATAGACTGCCTGTACTTCAGGGGCAGCCATCGCATCTGCAACCAGTTGGATGATATCGTTCCGATGGTAAAAATCATCCGAATTAATAATGCCGACAATCTCTCCGGTTGCCATCCGGATACCTTTGTTCATCGCTTCATACAATCCGTGATCCTTTTCGCTGATATATTTCATTCTCCCCTGAAAGAGCGGTTCATATTCACGGACAATATCCATCGTATTGTCTTTCGACAGTCCGTCCACCACTACATATTCTATATCGGTATAGGTCTGCGCCAATACCGACTCCATCGTATCCCGCAGTGTTGCCGCACTGTTATACGTTACCGTAATAATCGAAATCTTCATCGTCGTCTCTCTGCCTTTGAATCTTTATTTCACAATACCCTTTTCCAGATATTCAGCCAGATTGGTTCTCACCTTCTGTGCCGCATGGTCGGCAGCTACTTTAGCCATATCTGCTTCCACCATAATGCGTACC
>NZ_FR883143.1:0-145 GCF_000435115.1 Bacteroides sp. CAG:633
GATGGCTGTAATCACAAAAATCAGCGCCAATGACAATACAGCCGACAGACTGATGTCGAGTCCGAAACGGAAAGGGTGGGGAATGGTAACCCCTCCGAAACTCTGCACCGAACTGAAGTCTATCATCCCCATCAGCCAGGCTACT
>NZ_FR883143.1:314-18094 GCF_000435115.1 Bacteroides sp. CAG:633
CGCACCGCCACCGCAAGCCGTAATACCTACCTTGATAAGGCTCATGCCAATCAGTGTAACGACGATGCCCGATACGAGCGGAGTGATGATTTTGCGTGTATACTTCAGCAGTCGGCTGATAATCATTTCAACCGAAGCAGCAGCCATACACGAGCCGAACACCAACGCCAGGCCACCGGTAGTACCAGCAGCTATAATGGGGCCAATGAACGAAAAACTGGTACCCTGTATGCAGAGCAATCCCGTACCGATGAAACCGAAACGTCGGCACTGTACAAAAGTAGCGATGCCCGAAGCAATGAGCGCCATCGAAACTAGATAACCGGTCGTTTCCGTATCCAGCTTCAGCGCACCCGAAATAATGAGCGGCGGAGTAATGATAGCCACAAAAATAGCCAGCAGATGCTGCAACGCAGCAAAAAAGGCTTCACGCAAAGGTGGACGGTCGTTCAGGCCATAGATAAGCCCGTTCTTGTTTTTCTCTTCCATTACCAATGACAAAGAACGATGACAGGTTTATCTGATTTTAATCTCACAGTTGTCCAGACTCTCGATAATAGCCAGACTCTCTACATGGATGCCTGCCGCACGCAGCTCGTCGCCTCCATGCTGGAAAGCCTTTTCGATGATGAATCCCATGCCTGTCAGTTCGGCTCCCGCCTGCTGAACCAGGTCGAGAATACCTTTGGCAGCATTACCGTTGGCCAGAAAATCGTCGATAAACAGCACCTTATCGCCTGGGCAAAGAAAATCGCGGCTTACGCAAACATCGTATGAACGTTGCTTGGTGAAAGAGAAGACGGAAGTACTTAGCATATTTTCCATCGTGCTGGGAACTTTCTTCTTGGCAAATACAACAGGCAGTTCGAGCAGATAACCTACCATGATTGCCGGAGCAATGCCACTGGCTTCTACAGTAATGACTTTGTTGATCGGGGTAGATGCAAAACGGCGTACAAATTCTACACCGATACTTTTCATCAGGATAGGGTCCATCTGATGGTTGATGAAATTGTCTACTTTCAATATTCCTCCGGGGAAACAGCGTCCGTCGCGAAGAATGCGTTCTTTCAGGGCTTTCATTGTTTTATTTATTGTTTTTTAGTTGGTTATGCGATTTTGTAAAACAGATACTATAAGCGGTCTATTGTTTCAGGTGTATCAGCTCCGGTATCCTCTGTCTGGTCTTCTTCACGGGGCAGAAGACGGGGGGAGATGCGTTTCTTGGGCGTCAGGCTCATGCCACGCAGTTGTTCGGCTTGGCGTACCACACTACCGGCACCATCAGAAAGCTGGTTCAGCGCCTTGTCGTAATCTTTCTGCAAGCTACCCAAACGGTCGCCGATGCTTAGGAAAGTATCGGTAAAGCCCGCAATCTTTTCGTAGAGCGACGTGCCGCGCTTGATGATGGCCTGCACATTCTTCACCTGATTCTCACGCTTCCACAGGTCGAGCGACAGACGCAAGGCACTGATCAGGTTGGTAGGGCTCATCAGCACCACTTTCTTGTTGTAGGCATACTCCCACAGATTGGCATCACTCTGCACAGCCAGCAGGTAAGCTCCTTCCGTCGGGATGAACATCATGACGAAGTCGGGAGCTTTGACGTCGTAGTGCGAATAATCCTTCCGACTCAATTCGTCAATGTGTGTACGGACTGACTGGAGGTGCGCTTTCAGGCAACGGGCCTGTTCTTCCTTGTCTTCGGCAGCCGTATAGGCAGCATAGGCTGAAAGGGAAACTTTGGAGTCGATAATCATCTCGCGGTCGTCGGGATAGCGGACGATGATGTCAGGTTGCATACGCTGGCCACTTTCGTCGTTGGTCAGAACCTCACCGCGTTCATCACGCAGAAACTCCTGACGCACATAATGCTCGCCTTCGATAAGGCCGGATGCCTGCAACAAACGTTCCAGAATAACCTCTCCCCAGTTACCTTGCATCTTCGAGTCACCTTTCAGAGCACGAGTCAGGTTATTGGCCTCTTCACTCAAACGGTTGTTCAGTTCTACCAGATCCTTGATGCGTTCGCCCAGCGAGAAGCGCTCTTTGGCTTCCGTATTGTAAACCTGCTCTACCTTTTCGCGGAAATCCTTCAGATTCTCGCCCAGAGGACGAAGCAGATTTCCGATGTGTTCGGCGTTCAACCGCTTAAAGTCGTCGGCCTTGCTTTGGAAAATACGGTTGGACAAAGCTTCGAATTCGGCATTCATCCGACGATGCAACGCCTCGGCTTCTTCTTTTTGTTCGGCCAGCCGTTTCTCCAACTGCTGACGCTGTTCGGCCAAGCGTTCGGCAAACTGCTGTTCACGGCTGTTGTTCTGCTCGTTGAACAGCCGTTCCTGTTCAGCCAGACGATTGGCAAAAAGGCGTTCTTGCTCGGTCAGACGTTCGCCAAACTGTTTTTCCTGTGCAGCAAGCCGTTCAGCATTCTGCTGGCCGATGGCCTTCAGACGTTCTTCGGCAACAGCCTTCTCGCGTTCGATGCGTTCGTCGGTCGTTCGGTTCAGCAGGTCTTCACGCTGCTTCGAGGCTTCAAGCTGTGCTTTCAGGGCAGAGGCTTTACGCCCTGCAATCAGCATTCCGACACCGGTTCCGATGCCAAGCCCTATAATCAGTAATACGATTTCCATGATATGCGATATTATATCGTTTATAAAGCCAATCAATGCCGACCAGCCTGTGGTTGCAAGGCCTGCCGCATCTTTTCAATCAGTTCGGGATTTGCGGTAACAGACTTCCGCGTCAGCAGAAAAGCGAAGTTTTCGGCCAATATTTCTTCAGGATTAATGATGTAGTCGGTATTCCTTCCTACCAGATCAAAGAAGTTCTCAGCATCCTTTATCCCATATATCACCGTTTTCCCGTCTTGCTGTTCCGCTTTACCGTCCTTGAGGGGCATCAGGCCAATTGTCAGATAATTGAAGAAACTGCCTCCTTCGTATGGCTTGTTGGCATAAATCAGCATCGCACAGGGACGATCTACTCCCTTGATGCGAAAACGGGCATAACTGTCGAAACGGTTGACATCGGGGTTGCTGATCAACACGTCGCGCAAATCGGCGGGAACTTCGAATTCTTCAGGCGCAATGCTGAAGCCAATCAGCCTATACATCTTCTCACGAAAATCCGGATGGTTGCGTGTCAGTACATGAAACAATTCGTGCGCCAACAGGTAACTGACTTGCTGGGGCTTCATGTGGGCTATCTGCTCCTCTACCACGATGTAGTCCATACGGGTATATCCGCCTGCACCGCCTTCTTCGGCCATGGTTGTTTTCAGTATCCTGATTTCCTGCGGAAGAGACAGTGACAGGTTCAATGCCTTGATATGACTGTTCAGTGTGTCGGCTGCTTCCTGCATCCGTTGTTTGTCCTCCTTGCTCCAGTCGCGTGCCTGATCGGCAATGAATCGTATCAGTTCCTGCCGGGTACCGCCTTTTCTGTCCAATCGGGCTTCGTAATCGAAACGGCTCCACTGACGGGTGGTAGCATCTTCCTGCGAAAGCAACGTACGAGCCTGTTCGGCATCGATGTAGTGCAATTTGATCTGTGCGCACATATCCGTTGCACAAAGACTAAGAGATAGAAGTGCTGTCGTTAGAAATCTTTTCATGCGAAGTGCTCCTCTTTATTCAGTCAACACTTCGTTTCCATCCTCCGTAATCAGAATCATACTTTCCCACTGGGCCGAAGGCAGACCATCGTCGGTGCATACCGTCCATCCGTCGGCTTCGTCGATAAAGACCTCGTAACTGCCCATGTTGATCATCGGCTCAATGGTAAACGTCATGCCTGGTACAATGAGCATACCGGTTCCGCGACGTCCGAAGTGCTCTACATCCGGTTCTTCGTGAAACTTGATGCCTACACCGTGTCCGCACAGGTCGCGCACCACACTGTATCCGTTTTTCTCGGCATGCTCCTGTATGGCTGCTCCTACATCGCCCAACCGTGTCCAGGGTTGAGCCGTCTGAACACCTATGTCGCGACACTCTTTGGCTACCTGTACCAGCCGCTTCATCTCGGGGCTGACTTCGCCGATCAGATACATGCGCGAGGCATCGGAGTAATATCCTTTATAAATGGTAGAAACGTCTACATTGACAATATCGCCGCTTTTCAGAAACTCTCTGGTACTGGGAATGCCGTGGCACACCACATCGTTGATACTGACGCATACGCTCTTGGGGAATCCTTCGTACATGAACGGTGCAGGAATAGCATCGTGGTCGGTCGTAAAGCAGTAGACCATGTGGTCGATTTCGGCTGTCGACATACCTTCGCGGATGTTCTCGGAGATGTAGTCGAGTAGGGCAGTATTAATTTTTGCACTCTCACGGATGCCGGCCAACTGCTCTTCGGTACGCAGCAAATGACGCTGGGGCAGTCTGTAGCCTTCCCGCTTATAATGTTGAATTTTAGCTTCTACTTCGTCGGAATAATTTTTAGGAGTAAACCGGGCTCCTTTGATCAGTTTTTTCATTGTTTATAGCTTTTAGTGACGCAAAGGTACATAATTTTGCAAATAGTTATTGCGCACTCTGCCTGCAAATCGCTTCTTCATCCTAGAAATTCAGAATGGCTCGTATCTTTTGGAAATCATTTTTTGACATAAAGCATTCGCTGCAAACAAACAAAGCTGTACTTTTGCGCCCCGAAAAAAGATTGCAGGTAAATAACAGGATTTAGAAAATGAAGAAAAGTCTGATAGCTTTGGCTTTTGGCACGTTGGGACTGGGCATCGCAGAGTTTACCATGATGGGAATTCTGCCTTATGTAGCCCAGGATTTAGGTATCAGTATTCCGATGGCTGGACATTTTATTTCGGCATACGCCTTGGGTGTGTGCTGTGGTGCTCCGATGTTGCTTCTGGCGCGTAAAAGGCCACTGAAACAAACGTTGATGGTCTTGGTTTCGCTGATGATTATAGGTAACCTCTGCGCATCGGCGGCTCCCAATTATTGGGTACTGATGGCCGGAAGATTTATCTCGGGCCTGCCGCATGGAGCTTATTTCGGAGTGGCCTCTATCGTAGCCGGGAAACTGGCCGATGAAGGGAAAGGTTCGGAAGCCGTGTCCATTATGATTGCAGGCATGACTGTTGCCAATCTGTTTGGTGTGCCGCTGGGCACTTCGCTGAGCCACACCATTTCGTGGCGCGTCACTTTCCTGCTGGTAGCATGTTGGGGAGTGATTACCTTATATTATATATATCGTTGGGTACCTCGTGTAGAAGGATTGAAAGATACCGGTTTCAAAGGCCAGTTCCGTTTCCTGAAGTCGCCTGCCCCCTGGCTGATTCTTGGAGCAACGGCGCTGGGCAATGGTGGTGTATTCTG
Organism: Bacteroides sp. CAG:633; assembly: GCF_000435115.1. Lineage (NCBI taxonomy): Bacteria > Pseudomonadati > Bacteroidota > Bacteroidia > Bacteroidales > Bacteroidaceae > Bacteroides > Bacteroides sp. CAG:633. The sequence goes on from NZ_FR883143.1 coordinate 5,657, forward strand.
CTGGTACAGCTATGTCAACCCCATGTTGACTGAAGTAGCCGGTTTTCGGACAGAGAGCATGACTGCCCTGATGGTGTTGGCTGGCTTTGGCATGGTGGTGGGCAACCTGGTGAGCGGACGTATGTCCGACCGCTATACCCCCGGCAAGGTAGGTACCGTGGTGCAGGCCATGATCTGCGTGGTTCTGTTGCTGATATTCTTCCTTTCGCCCAATCCGTGGTGTGCAGCCATACTCATGACGCTGTGTACAGCCGGTTTGTTCGCCGTCTCCAGTCCCGAACAGGTACTGATTATCCGTGTAGCTCCCGGAGGCGAGATGCTGGGAGGTGCCTGTGTGCAGATAGCGTTCAACCTGGGCAATGCCATCGGTGCTTACGTAGGTGGGCTGGCCGTTAGTGGTGGGTACCGTTATCCGGCTTTATGCGGAGTTCCCTTTGCCTTTATCGGATTCTTGCTTTTCCTTACATTTTATAAGAAATATCAGCAGAAATACTGAAGCCGAATGCACGCGTTTCAAGCCTTATGACGGTTGAAGAAGAGATTGCAGAATGCTCTGTCATTCATATATTCCGTTTCTGTAATCCATCAGATATTGCTTGAACGTCTTGCCGGTTTGCTGTTTGAAGAAACGCATCAAATGGCTGGCATCCGAGAAATTGAAACGATCAGCTAGCTCGTTAACACTGCAGTCATGAAATAGCAATTCATTCTTCAGCTCTTCCAAAAGCCGCTGTTTCAACAAGTGTGTAGCCGATACGCCGAATTGTGTCATCACTGCCGTATTCAGTGTCACACGACTGATATGGAGCATATCGGCATATTCTTGCACCCGTTGCAAGGTGCATATGTTCCGTTCAAGCAGGTCTTTGAATTGGAAAGCATAGTTATTCTTCGGAACTTCTACCGGAAGGTGATAAGCAGAGGCATAGGCACGATTGATGATCACTAAAAGATAATACAATACGGATACGATAAGATGATACGTGTCTGCTACAGGATGTTGCAGTTCTTGCTTTATCTTATCAAGCAAGTGGGTGTATTCTGTAAATTCTTCAGGTGATGCATATAAATAAGGTGGTGTATCGGTCTGATAATAATATAGCAGCCGATAAACAAAGTATTTGTCGGCAATGAATGTACGCATAAAATCTTCACGAAAAATGAGAAAGTCATAATCTAACGTCTTTTCGTCAACGTGCCATTCCTGTTGCTGGTGTGGTGATAAAAGTAATATCATCCCGTCCTGCAACCTTATCTTCCGAAAATTCAGCAAGAGATATCCGTTGGCCTTCCGAAAGAAGAAAAACTCGAAGAAATCTGTTTTAAAGACTTTGTTCTCCGTCAACACTCCATTAATTTCCGTATTTCTGCCGGTGTTCAGATAAAAATCCACACCACATTCGGTTTTGCTGAAAGCAATATTTACCAGTTTTTCGGAAACAATCTCCTTTTTCATATTATATGGTTTCACATTGGTTATTGCATGACAAAGGTACTATTTCTGTTTATCAAAATGGCATTTCTTCGTCTTATTTTGGCATACTTCCAATTGGTTTTTATAGCGAATTTTGCGACTGATAAACAACTAAATAAAAATAGATATGGAAAAGAAAGCAACCCTTCGATTAGTGCGAAACGCAACATTGAGAATCAGTTATGCCGGGAAGAACATTCTTGTAGATCCGATGCTGGCAGAAAAAGGTACACTGCAATCGGCACTCGGAGTATATAAGACCCCAAGAGTACACCTCGTAATGCCCATGAACGAAATTGTAGAAGACTTAGACATGGTGCTGCTGACACACAACCATATAGACCATTACGACCCGACCGTCAAACAACATTTGCCGAAAGGAATCCGGTTCTTTACACAGCCACAGGACAAAGAGATTATTATGCAAGACGGATTTATGAATGTAGAGGCAATAGAAGATAGCAAGTCTGTCGGGAGCTTAAGCATTCACCGAACCACAGGCCATCATGGTTTCGGACAGATAGGGGAAATGATGAGAGCCGTTTCCGGATATGTGTTGACAGCCGAAGGTTATCCGACCCTCTACATCATGGGCGACTGCAAATGGGAAAAAGGCATTCAGCACACAATAGAAAAATATAATCCAGACTATATCGTAGTCAACTGTGGTGGTGCCATATTTCCTGAATTCTCAAAAACTGAAGGTTCTATCATTCCCGACGAACAAGAAGTCATGAGAATGCTTGATGAGACACCGAAACATATAACATTCATTGCTGTTCATATGGATGCTACCGATCACGGACAGACTTCACGTACTATTTTGCGTAACGAAGCCCTTCACTACAAAATAGATATGAAACGTTTACTAATACCAGAGGACGGTGAATGCATCCAACTATAAGATGACTCAAGTTCGGATTTGCCGAGTTGAAAATCAATAAGGTAAAACATACTGAAATTGAGCGAGCTAGAACATATTATCAACTTTAGAGCGGCTTTAGAAGCTAAAGGACTATATAGAACAAATATAAAACAAAAACTCAAAAAAAGAACTCAATAAAATGGATACAGAAATAATCAGAGAAATTGATGTGCAAAGCGTCATGACCAAATCTTCATTACCTGTCGGCGGTTATTCTGTTAACCCGTATGTAGGATGTCCGCACGCCTGCCAATACTGTTATGCCTCGTTTATGAAACGTTTTACAGGACATACCGAACCTTGGGGAACATTTTTGGATGTGAAACACTGGAAACCAATTGCCGATCCTCATAAATATGATGGCCAGCGTATTGTCATAGGATCTGTCACCGATGGATATAACCCGTATGAAGAAACCTTCTGCCGCACACGAACCTTGTTGAAAGAACTGAGGGGAACCAATGCAGAGATTATGATTTGTACAAAATCGGATCTCGTCCTGCGTGACCTTGATTTACTGAAGGCTTTTCCAAAAGTGACCATTTCATGGTCGGTCAATACGCTGGACGAACAGTTTCGCTCCGACATGGATAACGCGGTAAGCATCGAACGACGGCTACGTGCCATGAAGCAGGTGTACGATTCGGGCATCCGAACAGTCTGTTTTGTTTCGCCTATTTTTCCAGAAATAACCGATGTTAAAGCGATTATTGAAGAAGTGAAAGATTATACCGATTTAATCTGGCTTGAAAATCTGAACCTGCGTGGAGAGTTTAAAGTGAGAATAATGAACTATATTTGCAAAAACTACCCGGAACTTTTCCCGCTATACGAAGAGATATACAACAAAAAGCAGAATGACTATTGGCAAACCTTGGAAGCAAACATGGCCCTCTACGCTCAGGCCAACCATTTGCCTTACCGGATAAACGATTTGCCCTTCGGTCGTTCTGTAAAAGGAAGACCGGTTGTAGTCAACTATTTCTATCATGAAAAAATTAAGCTGAACAATGGCAAATGATGATTCCGGCATAGGCAGTCTGCAGATAGGACATTCCCCTGTCAAAGAGAATGATTTTATCATAAAATGTGAAGTTGCGAGCGATCGGCACATAGAAGTTCCTTTCTCGCACCGACATTTATTTTATGCCATTTATTGGATACACGAAGGAAGTGGCATACACTTCATCGACTTTAAGGAATACGAGGTAAAACCAGACAGAATCTTCTTTGTCCGCCCCGAACAAATACATTTCCTTCAGGGAGATGCATGCATGAAATATTCTGCCCTGCAGTTCACCGGAGATTTCATGAATACGTTTTTTATAAATACTTCTAAAAGGGTAGCTGTTTTCAGAGATTTAAGTGAAGAAGAAAAAAAACGAATAGGCATATTGTTTGGACAACTGCAAAGGGAATCTGTAAGTGGCCTGTTACATTCGACAACAATCATTCAATCGGAACTAAATACTTTGCTGCTTGAGCTGGAACGGATAAGCCTTTCCTCCCAAAATGCATCTGTTGTTCCACAATTGCTTTTGGACTACAATGATTTGATTGAGCATGATTTTATTAGCAACCGCCAAGTACGTAGTTATGCAATCCGCTTGGGGATAAGCTCCAATTACCTGAACGTACTGACCCAAAGATATTTTGGAAAATCTGCTTTGGAAATGATCAATGAACGTGTTACGTTGGAAATAAAGCGACTGTTGCTGCGTACCGATTACGATATCTCTGAAATTGCCTATAAACTTGGTTTCAACGAATTATCCTACTTCTCGCGTTTTTTCCGACGGAATACAGGTATGTCACCACACGAATTCAGAATAACAATGAATAAAATGTACCAAAAATGAGATGTTTTGTGTAAAGCACTCCACCAAGATGTTCCATAACTTTGCACACAGATAAAATCAATAAGAATATGGAACATAAACATGAAACAGAAAAACAATTCCGATCACAAAGTGAGAATAAAACAGCATTTGTTGTTCTCTTTTCGGCTGTAACCATGGTACTGGAAATCTTCTTCGGACTTATTTCCAACTCGATGGCCTTGTTGGCTGACGGCATTCACATGGGATCGCATGTATTGGCCATTGGACTAAGCTGGGGAGCCTATATACTGGTGCGCCATCTCGAAAGGAAGCATACCACCGATATAGAGAATGCACGAGTTCTGTCTTTGTCGGCATACACCAGTGGGATACTGCTGTTGTTATTCGCCCTGTTCATCATTGTGGAAGCAATAGAGCGGCTGCTTTCTCCGACCGTAGAAATCCGCTACATGGAAGCAATGCTGGTTGCTGCAATAGGTATGGTAGTCAACATTATTTGCGCTTTGGTTTTGCACGATAAACACGGACATACTCATGACGATTACAACAGACATTCTGCCTATCTGCATGTTTTGGCAGATGCACTGACCAGCCTCGGAGCCATATTCGGACTGCTATGTGCCATGGTATGGAACATTATCTGGATCGACCCACTTGTGGCATTGGTTTGTTCAGTTGTCATTATCCGCTGGGCCAAGAAACTATTGCATGATACCGGAAAAGCGTTAATCACAAAGCAGACTACCCATGAGACTGTCTGATGTAGAAATAGGAGCCAAAGTGATAATCGTAAGAGTACACGGTCAGGGCGCACTTCGAAAACGCTTGTCTGAAATAGGATTTGTAAAGGAAAAAATCTTTGAAGTAGTCAGGTCTGCTCCATTAGGTACTCCTCTCGTATATAAGATTTTAGGAGCAGAAATAGCCATTCGATCTGATACGGCTTCAATGATCGAAGTTATTCAAATATGATGCATTTTCCTTATGAAATGACATTTGTACAAACAAAGCCCTCTGAAGGTCGTTTTACCGATGTTATCAACATCTGCAAAATTCGGTGTACTTTTATTCTCCAATTACTGATTCGCATTTTTAACTGATTAATAATCAGCTTCTATCCCGCTAATCTGTGTTTTTCATGAGGATATTTCAAAGTTTTTTTGTAATTCTGGAAAACTTCTGATATTGCCTTATACAAAGGGCTTTGGGAGAATTACCCATTTTTTAGGTAATGACTTGGCAACAGTGCTATATACTGCGTTCTGCCTTGATTTGCTATTCAAGCAACTCGTTGGATACAAATGTACGAAAGATATTGGAACAATAATACAAAAAAGAGAAAAAGCTAGTACCCTTTTGTGAGTACCAGCCTTTTTCTTTAAATATTTTAAATATTATCTAAGTTCCAAATTTCTTTAGCTGCTTGAACAATTTTATTAAATCGTTTTTCTATGCTTGTTTTGTCCCAAACAGGATTATCCTTGTCCGCTACAAATTCAATGACTTCTTTCTGCTGGTTCAATAAATTGTCTTTACCATAAACTTGTAATTTCTGTGGGAAAGAACGGTTTCCTAATGAGCTATTTTGACTTCCTGCCATCAACATTAAATTACCTACACAATTTAACCATTCCCCGGAAACAATACCCTCACTTGGATTTTCATTGTCTTCATAGACACCATAGCCATTTTCTAAGGGATTAGGCTGTGTCTGTGGCGCAATATGTTCTATGCTTTCGTTAGATATGACATCTCCAAAAGATATTTTGGGAGTGGGATAATTGTTATTACATAAATACTGTTCATATCTCCACAATAAGTAATTATCTACGCGATTTCCATAAAACCAACCGCTTTTTAAATGATTGTACATTTCTGTATCACTCCAATATCCCCACCACCAGTCATTTTTAAGTTTCCATATAATATTATCAATCATTTTATTAAAACTTGAATTGTCGCTTGCGCTCGGCAACACGTTTTGTAAGCGACTTGTTATATCAGCTCGTCCGCCTCTTATTAATGACCTAAATGTAAGATTTTCCATTAGCCTGATAAGGCGCATGAAAACATCATCATCTACATCCGACAATTTGGCTTTGATGAGTATTGGATAAGCATATGCCATATTGTTTAAGTTCTTCAAATTCGCTGTGTAAAAAGAATTGTCTTGCTCTATTTGTCGAATAAGGCAAAATGCTTTGGATAATCCATTAACAAAATATTTGATTTGTTGAACCTGTTTCTCTTGTGAAACAGCTTTTATCCATGCTTTTACCTCACGAATAACATTTTCGCTATAATAACCTTTTGTACCTACAGCTCTCCAATAATAGTTCAGAACATTATCTTCTTCCACCGTAACAAGAACTATGTTATGATAGATTTCCTCAAAAGCCTTTTCTACATAGACTATATCATCTTCATTATTTTGTGATTGATAAATCTGTAACATGAAATATGCTTTGAGTACCTCTAAATTAGTTAACCTTTTTCCTCGGTCATTTTGATAAGCAAATATCTGTGCAGCTTGTAACTTGTTTTTGACAATATAGGTCGTAATTGACGCATTTTCCAAAGAATAAGCCCATGAAAGAAGCTGTTCTATTGAGGCTTTACTTAGTTTTTCCTCAAAATAAGTCAGAGCATTATAAATCGACTTTTTTGATTTGGAAGTCAAGTCCTCTTGAGAAATATTAATATTGTGGTCTATGATTGTATCCGCAAAGAAATTATTGTCATAAGCTACGGTTATAAATTTTTGCCTTGCATGGCGTATATCTTTCAAATAATAGTCGTCAATGTCATCCATCCAATTTTTGATAGTATCGGCTTCTTTCCCGTTCATCCATTCTGTCTCTCTATGTTTCAATGTATTTATAAAAGCTCTGAAAAAGATGATGCAGGTGGTCAAACGTTGTTGTCCGTCAATTACATAAAGCGTATCCCCATCTTGCTCAAATAAGAAATGCCCCAAGTAATAATCACAAACTTCACATTCCTCCAAATCTTCTATGAACTGGATAAATTGTCTTTTCTCCCAAGCATAAGCCCTTTGGTATGCAGGGATGACGAAGCGAATGTTACGCCTTCCGAATAAGGCTTTAATGGTTGTTGATTCCATATAACAATTTTAAATGTTTAATATTTTTATAGCTATTTGAGCGCAAGCTTCTGCGTCTGCCAGCGCATGATGATGGTTTTCTAAATCATATCCGCAATATTGCGCTACAGTTTGTAATTGATGATTAGGCAGCTTCTCTGCCAAAACTTTTCTTGAAGCCTTACAAGTACAATAAAAACAATAATTTGGATAAGGCATCTTGTAGGCTTGAAAGACTGCCTTTAAGCAACTTTCGTCAAAAGGACTGTTATGTGCCACTAATGGTAAACCCTGTATAAGAGGTTCTACCTCAGACCATACTTCGGGAAAATACAAAGCTTCTTTCGTGTCATCTGCTGTCAGCCCATGTACTTGTGTATTCCAATATGAATAAAAATCAGGTATAGGATGAATAAGCCTATAAAACTTATCCACAACTTGATTGTTCCTTACAATTACAACTCCTACACTACAAACACTTGAACGGTGTTGGTTTGCTGTTTCAAAATCAATAGCCGCAAAATTCTTCATCGCTTTTTTATGTATAGAGTCAGGCAGTCAGTGGCAAATTTTCTCAATCCAATATTTAACCCTCTCTGCCACATCATCTGCTTTAACAGATGGAATTTCCTCCAGTATTACATATCCATCTTCTTGCTGTATTTTATCTTCACACCCCATCCTTTTTAATGTATTGCGCAATTTTTCTGTATCGCATTGTCGGTTGGCAAATTGCACAAGCACCTTTCCGCTTTTCTCTTTCTCTATAATGTCCATATAAGGAATACCTTCCTCTTCATTATCATATTCGCAAGCAAGCATATCCCAATACCAAATGAATGTTTTCCAATGGTCATAAGTTCCAACTTTTTCTTTCCATTCCGCAGTACGATGATGTCGGGTTAATAAATCCTTTAATTGTTCTATACAATCAATGATATATTGCTGCAACTCTTGATTACGATTAAAGGACTCTGCAAAATCATCTTCGGGGATGCTGAAATAAGGTTCAGGTAAATATTGCCACCATAGTCCCTTACTACGTCTTCCACCTTTTTCCCATTTAATGGGTTTGGAGAAATCAGCATCTCCCAAATAAGTTGCTTGGATGTAATAATGCCCTTCATAAAATCCTAAATCAATAGTCCCCGGATTTCCGTTGTTGCTTGTAATACGCAAACTATTGCTTTGATTTAGCAAATCTTCAACTATCCAATTCTCTGCTTCCCATTTTTTGATGGCTTTTTCCCATAATGCACGATTAGGCATATCAGACGATTCCACAGATTGGGTATCTGCATTTTTTGATTGAATAGATTGATTGTCATCTTTGGTTGTCTGCGCAAAAGAATTTTGGGACAATACATTTAAATCAACAACAAGATGTTGCTTGTTATCTATTTGTTTGACATTCCCCTCTTTGGCGTTTCGATAAGCTTCTGAAAAATTGAGTAATGTTGTTTGTTTATGTTCTGAATCGAATTTAAAATCAGCACCATATAGGTCTTTTCTAAAGGCTTCAACCACGCAAAACAGATTTTCCAATAATGGCTCAGGGGTATTGCTTTTACCTCCTCCGTTGATTTCTTTGGATTCTTCCGAACAAGTGTATTCAATGATTTTCTTTACAGCGGTACTGACGGATGCTATGTAACAGGGGGAACAATGCATCGCTACATAAGAAGTTTGAAATTCCAACTGCATTTTCTCCTCATCTGAAAGACTTCCATCTTTTATAACATCATAAAGCGTTTGTAGATACTCTTGATAAATCCGCAGTTTTTCCTCAAAGACTTTTGAAGCTCTTTCTCGTTCAACATCATTGTCACTTTGTCCTCGAAGTAAAATCATAGTGATAATTGCGGTTATGATTACACCGAGAACGGCAGCAAACATTTCATACCATAGTTCTTTCTGTGTAAACAAGCGCAAATAAATAGCAAAAAAACAAGCCAATATAATCAGAACGGCTGTTATGCCTACAATTCTGTTTTGTGTTAGTTTCATATTACTCATGTGTATAAAGATAATAGAAAACCTGCCTTGAATGGTGGCGTTCGACTCCTTTCAAAGCAGGTATATCTATAATAATAGGTGATTATCGCTTATTCCAACTTCTACCTTCATTAGACGAATAATATAGCCCTTTGCTGGTTGTTGCTAAAAGGTAGCGTCCATCAGTACTCAGTTGTTGAAAAGTTCCAGCAGAAGAACCTGTATAACGAGAGTTCCAACTTCTACCTTCGTTTGTAGAATAATAAATTCCTTTTGAAGTACAAGCTAAGAGTTCACTTCCAAACTGAAACAAATCATAGAAAATTCCAGCAGAAGAACTTGTGTAACGAGAATTCCAACTCCGTCCATCATTAGTAGAATACTCGATTGTGTTTTTCTGAGTGTTAATGCGAAGCATTTCACGTCCATAATTAATTAACTGTGCCATACTATTTCCCAATGTCTACCAATACCCAGAAAAGACTTTTATAAAACCACGAAGCGTGGGTACTGTATATCCACGTCTCTGTGATAAGGTGGTAGGAAAACCTTGGAAAAAGAAATGGGAATAACAGCCCCACGCATATACGTGGAGACCATTACGACCTCTCTTGTTTCCTGTGAATCTAAGTTTCCTACGCTTTTATCACACAAGTAGAAGACATAACGCCTCGATATTTTCAATATGTAATGGAAAGAGTTGCCTCAATCCAATACAAAAGTATGAAAAATCCGTGATATACCATTCTACTATCACGGATTTTTTTGATTTACAGTTTCATACTCCTATTCTGTCTTGGTTTCGGTATTCCGATAGCTTCTCTAAACTCATTCATTTTCTTTCTGAACCAGTTCACGTGTGAAACCCCGTCTATCTTGAAATCGAATCTACCGTTTTCGTCCTGTCTGATGGAACAGACGGAGTGTCGGGTATCAAAACTTCGGTTAAATTCGGAAGAATAGAGTTCGCCTTTTATCCCGACTTCCTTGAACTCGCACAGTCTTCTGATTATTCCGTCATTGAATCCCAATCGGTCACGCAGGAAGTTTATTACAGGCATCAGCTTCTCCACATACGGGAAATAGCGTCTGACAAAATCCGTAAACTCCGACAGCTTGCGGTGCTGTTGCTCGTAAGCGTTTCTTATCTCCTGTATCTGTTCGGCTTGTTGCCGTTCCCGTTGTCGGGCTTCGTCTTCAAGTTCAAGGATGCGGTCTTGCAAGTCCTCGTTCCTGCGTTCCAACGATTTCATTCTTCCACTTCCGAAAAGAGAACCCACACTGCTTGCAAGGGCGGTTGCCGTATCGGTAGCTGCGCTTTTGAGCTTGTCGGTGCGGATTTCCGCTTTTACCTGTTTCAGTTCCTCCTGTGCCTCGGCTTTCTTCTCCTGTAACAGTCTGGTTTCGGTTTCAAGGGTTTCATTTTTCTTTTTCAAGTCCCGATAATACTGCATGGTGGTAGTGTGCCGTGCTTCCGAGCCCCGTACCCCACGTTGCAATCCGTATTTCGTCATCACCCTTGCGTAATTGTCGTGGTAGGCAATCAGGGTCTGACGGTTGAACAGGTCATCGGCACACAAACGGACGGAATTTGTTTTCTTGCGGTACTTGCGCTTACCGTCCGTCTGTTCTTTCTTGGCTTTGCGCCTTTCACCCGTCACGATAGGAACAACGGCTGCGTGGATGTGCGGAGTCTTCTCGTCCATGTGCAGATGGGCGGCAACCACATTGTCTTTGCCGAATGTGGCTTGCAGCCATTGGATGCTGTCGTTGCACCATTCGTCGAGCTTTCCTTTTTCCTGTATGTTCATCATGTCCTCGTGCGTACCCGACAAGACCACCCGAACGACACGGACTTGGTCGTGTGTAATTTTCCGTCTGATGCCTGCTGTGTTCAGCCTGTGGGCAATCGCTTCATCCCTGCCGTGAACGCCATCGGGGTATTCGACAAGCACCCTGTTCAGGTGTGTCCTTGTCGGGTCTGCGTTTTTAGGTATTATCTTTCTCTCTATATGGTCGGACTGCGTGGTGTCCGATGTACCCTTTGCTTTCTTTATGTCCAATGAAAAATATCCCATATTATTCCTGTTTTTGCGGTTATCATTATGTTTCTTCTTTCTGCCTGTGGCATCGGCTCACAGGGTTTATTATGCAAATGAACCATTGCTGCACTCGGCATAATCCAAACGAGTTTGGCTTCTGCTCTCGTTTGCACAGGGTATCCAAAGGGATTTCCCTTTGGCTCGATAGGGTGTTTTTAGCGTTACGGAGTAATGCGTGAAGAAAACGCCCTATTGAGCTATGGTATTTCTGTCTAAATACCTTTGGGAAAGCGAACGTGCATATTACAGTTGAAATTCCCCTTTCTTTTTCGGTGGCTGCATCATCCGCCTTGCGGATTGAACTTGCTTCTTCTCCTTTATCGGCTCTGCCGATTGGGACAAGGGCTTACCGCACAGGTAGTCGTTCAAGTCCTTATACTCACGATAGTACATTGACTTGTCAAGCAGCCGTTCCCCAAACTTCTCTTTCAGCTTCTTGCAAGTGTTCCGTCCTGCCGTGTCGTTGTCAAGGAAACAGCCGACTTGGGTGTAGGTCTCCAATATGCTTTCCGCTTTTGCAAGATTGGAAACGGAGTTCAATATGATATAGTCCTGTGTGTCCAATCGCGGGTGTTGCGGATTGTTTTCTACTCGGATGGTAAGGAATGAAAGGTAATCCATGAACCCCTCGAACAGGTAACACATACATCGTTGTCCGCCCTGCTGTCGGATATGGGTGATGTCTTTCGGGGCGACACATCCCTTGAAGTATCTGTTGCGCACTTCATATCCTCCTGCCATGTTCGGAAAGCCGATGGCAAAATAGGGTTTGTCGGCATTCATAAACCGAAGCTCCCTGCATTCCCTTTTGGCAAGTCCGATGTTTATTCCCCTTTCTTGCAGATAGGCTATAAGAGCAGGAGAGGACAACTCACCAACCCTTAATCCCTGATAAGGCTGATTGTCGGAATGCTGTCTGCCAAAAGAGAACGATGCAGGGCGGATGTATGCTGTCCGCTCCTCTATGCGTTTCAGCAGATAGGCTACATCTTCCGAAT
>NZ_FR883144.1:0-8156 GCF_000435115.1 Bacteroides sp. CAG:633
AATCAAAAGGTTAAAGAAAACTACGCTATTTTTTAGAAAAAACCCGACAGCATTGCTTATAAAACCTGACGACATTGCTTGTCATACTAGACAACATTGCTTGTTAGGTTAGCTAACTACCGATGTTGCGCGGCTAAAGTAAGTAGTTACGGGCGTCAAGTAGAACTTTAGAAAATGAAAGATGGATACGCGGACGACGCGGAATGAGCGGATTGGCACGGATAAAAAGAAGAAAAATGAAAATCCGCGTTCATCCGCATTGTCCGTGTTGTCCGCGTATCCATCATTGCAACACACTAACCCTCAATAGATCACAGCAAAGTGAGGTTTCACCGAAACTTGAGCATTCTTAGCATTTCTTACACAACTCCCAGAATGCTACAGCCGAAGCAGCCGCTACATTCAGCGAATCGACCCCATGCATCATAGGAATACGTACCACATAGTCGGCTCCGGAAATGGCCTCGGCAGGCAGGCCGTCGCCTTCGGTTCCCATCAGCAAAGCCAGACGGGCTTCTGCTTTCAGTGCCGGTTCGTCTAAAGAAACAGAACGGTCGGTCAAAGCCAATGCAGCTGTACGGAATCCAAGTTCCTTCAGTTTCGTCAACGGATTCTCAATCCACGTCCAGGGAATCAGAAAAACCGAGCCCATAGACACGCGCACCGAACGGCGGTTCAACGGATCGCAAGAATCGAGAGTAAGCAATACGGCATCAATGCCCAAAGCTGCTGCCGAACGGAATATGGCACCAATATTGGTCGTGTCCACCACTCCATGAATCACAACCACACGACGTGCACCATTGCACACATCTTCCACCATCGGCGGCAATGGCCGACGCATGGCACAAAGCACTCCGCGCGTCAGCGTATAGCCGGTAAGCCGAGTCAGCAAATCGCGGTCGCCGGTATAAATGGGAACATCACCTATTCGTTCTACAATATCGGCCGCATCGCCCGTTATGTGCTTCCGTTCGCAAAGCAAGGCGGTAGGCTCGTACCCCGCATCAAGTGCTACGCGAATCACTTTCGGACTTTCAGCAATAAAGATACCGTGTTGTGGATCGAGTCGGTTACGCAGTTGTGCTTCGGTCAGTGTGCTGAACACTTCCACACCCGGTTGTTCCAGAGAAGTTATTTCAATGACAGACATATCGTTCCTTTAAATTCACCGAGACAAAAATAGTGTTTCTTCCCCACATATCTGATAATATTTCTTCCGAAAATCTGCTTAAAGCACAACAAGCATACCTCTATGACAGGAAAAGACACAGTATTAGACAAAGTGTCTATTCAAATAGAAGCATTTCTCAAGAAATGTCTACTATTATAGTTTATAGAATAAAAAGCGTCTGATTATATCAGGAGAAGGTATGATTTTTCCCCAGTTAGGAAAAAATTATTCCCTAGTTAGGAAAATAATATTCCCCAGTTAGGGAAAAAAGATTTCCTAACTGGGGAAAAATAAAGCACTCTGCTTTTTAGCCTACAACTCCTCAATAACTCGTTCCTCTTAACTTGCCGTTAACCATGATTATGATTTCTTTTCAACAAAGCATTGCAGAATAATCGGATTCAAAACCTTAAACCAATTACAAGCCATCACAAATGCACCTGTCAGATTGGGATGAACTTTATCGGCTATGGTATGAATGCGCCAGTCGAATCCATCGTTCACAGAGACATACTTCACATTCGGGCGGTTTACGTCTTCTACCATCTGCCGAAGACTTTCGTTAAGTTCGGCGATGTAACTATACTTCGGTAACTTACCACTATGAATAACTCCCGCTATTAATATCACTGCATCCGGATTGACCTGCATTATCTTATCAATCATAGAACGATGAGCAGCCACAATGCCCGGAACCGGCTTTTCTTCTACAAAATGATTATGACCGGAACGTATCAGTACAATGTCCGCCGGGAAAGTCCGATATATGGAGTCAATTCTCTGTTCAACATATTCGGTATTCTTACCACCAAAAGCAGCATGTTTATATGAAATGCCGGCAGAACTTCCATTCCGGGGACCTACAAACTCATAGTCGAAACCTGCCGCACTCAACAGCCGTGCCAAAGGCCCCATATATGACGTGAAAGTTCCCCCTCCTTCCGTGATAGAGTCACCTATTCCCATAATGCGGACAGTACCCGCATGAAGTGGCATTGCAATCATAATAATGCCCAATACAATACAGAAGCGATGTAACAATCTATTATTCATATCTATTTCAGCTATACAATCAACTATTATTTAAGAAACAACTTGTCACTTATTTCAAGAAGTCTATCCATGCCCGTCACCGTTCAACAATAATCCGTATCTTGTCGCCCAACAGACCGGAAGGCAATAACGGGCTGTCTTGCCGGTAATAATTGTAAGTTGTAAATGTTTTCCGTTCGGTCGGACGTTTATCACCCGTATACAGCCACTTGGGATATTCCAGAAGCCACCTTCCACGGAAAACTTTTCCCGCATAGTCCAACCGGCCAAACTTTATGTCCAAAGGATATTGTTCATCCCCTATCAGACAATTGGTCAACGTATTGGTTACCTCTATTTCGAACACATTCTTGCCTGGCTTCACATATCGGGTGATATCTGCCTTAAATGGATGTTTCCATAACACAGCCACCTCACGGCCATTTATCTTCAGTGAGACAATTCCGCCGACTTTACCCAAATCCAGGTAGACAGCTTGGGCATCTTTTATTTCTTTCTTTGTCAGATGTACGTTTTTCGAATATGTGGCAGTACCGGAAAAATACTTCAAACGTTTGTCAGCCGATATAGTCCAGTCATACAAAGAGTCCATATTGACTTCAAAACTTTCCTGAGCCTTTACCGGTTTGAACAAAACCTTCCACGGACCTGCAATCTCCGAGACGATGCTTTCCGACACGTCAATGCTCTTTCCACTTCCGGTATCTTTCGTTTGCTTCCGAAATATCACAAACAGACTCTGCAACGATTCCAGTTCCAACGAAACTTTTGTTCTTTCGGCTTCCTTTTCCCATGTCACCTTTTGTGTTGTAGTACCTTTTTCAGCATCCCATATTTCAGGCAGCATTCCTGCTACACGGAAAAGTATTTCAGCACCGACAGGTTTCCGGCTCTGATTGGCTACAAAATAAATATCAGCATCGGCCGTCTTTCTGTGTGTCCAGACAATCGAGTTGCCTCCGGCCAGTATCTCCAGATCCTTCTCTACAGCCATGTCTTTCATAACTTCAGCCACAGATATCCCGCAGTAGACCGTACCTTTTCCGTATTCATGTTTCCTTACATTCGTTCCATCACAATCTCCCCAAACCTCAGCAGATAGCTTCTGTATCTCACTATCAACTGTCGGATAGCCACTTAAACCGGATGACTTCAGCGGACGTGGCCCAACGATGCAAGCTCCGTCTTTCACCAAAGCTGCTATTTTCTTAACCAATGAAAGACTCATCGCCTCATTATCAGGCAAAACAAGTAATTTATAACGTCTTCCGTTATCCAACACCAATCCCTCTGCATCGGCATAAACATGTTCCTGCACGAATGTTTCGTCCATTGCATCACAATTGTAGCCATCGGCCACTGGTATTGTTTTCTGAAAAGTAGGATACAGATAAGCGACATCGGCAACAGCTTCTCCCTGCCTCAACATGCCTTGTACCCGAGTCAGATATTCGTTCCAAGCCTTCGACTGCGTCCACCACGAGTTATGCCTGTTCAGCTGAGTACCCCAAGACTGAGACACCATACCGGGGAAAACAGAATCATCCCACGGCTGATGCGGCATCACATGAAGCTGGAAAGCATTAACTCCCAACGAGAAAGCCAGATCAGCCTCAGCTTTCATGTCTTCCGGCAAAATATCCCAGTTCCCAGCCGACGGACTGGCTGTAAAAGCTTCGGCATAGACAATCGGATTTTTCGTTATATGGGCAACAGAAGCAGCCAAACGCAAGGTCCACCATCCATAACTGGAATTACCGTGCCAGAACTCTCCGCTGACTCTGTCGGCCATTCTTCCACCCCTGACAAAGTTATAAGGAGCATTATACGGCTGCAATTCAAACTTCACATCAGGATAACGGTGAGACAGTTCGGTTAACGCCGCTATGTTCTCTTCAAGTACCAGTTCTTCTATCGTTTTATAGAAATCGTATCTGAAACGTTCTGTCAAGTCTCTGTTTTCTACAATCAGTTCGCCAACAGGAGGAATCCAGTCCAATGAAGAATTCTTGCTGCCACGGATCTCCCCCTTCCCAAAAGTCGGAAGCCAGTAAAGCGGATCGTATCCTCTTTTTTCAATAAACTTCTCCCGGAAGCGAGGAGTCCATGTTTGTCCTCCGGCTTCGTAACTGTCCAGCACCACTGCTTCGACTGTCCGACCGGCCTTGTCCCCGGCAATGTCCAGAATCTTCTTCACATAATTAGTAAAGTGGGTCGTTATGGCTTCACGGCTCATCTTGTCACACTCCAGCCCGTTTACATAATTATCTACCGGATGAGGCATTACACCCGTCGGCGTATATCCGTATCTGATTATCTTCCAACGTCCCGCATCAGCTTTCCAACCTGCTATCTCACCCGCCTTGACATACTTCGTAATGTCGTGAATATCGGAAAGAGACACCACATCCGAATCGGACAATTTAATGGCCAAAACAGCAATATCCTGATAATAGCGGGTAGGCTTATGCACTTCCGGCTGCTCCAACGCCATCATGACAGTCCGATTCTTATCCAGCGTTATTATAGTATCGGTCCACACTAATTTCTGCATAGCCTGTTCCGGCTTTATCCACGGACCACCGTTAGTAGAATAGCCCAGGCAGTTCTGCATCCTGAAACTCAATCCCAACCTGTCCGACTCGTCAATGGCATGTTTCATCATATTCCACCACTCCGAGGACAGAGTTTTTACCTTTGGGAGGCGCGTGTTCTCATTTGTCCACAAAGCCGCATCATTGATACCGGCAGAAACCTGAAAATGAACTACTCCTCCCAGTCCAACGGCTTTTAAGGCTTCCAAATCGGCCGTTATCCCATCTTTGGAAATCTGGTTTCCCATCCAGCGCCACCATACAACAGGCTTTGCTTCGTCCGGCGGACAACAGAAAATAGAATCCAAGTTATTTTGAGCATACACCAAAGACAGTTGCATGCCTACAAGCAGTAAAGTAAACAGACGTTTCATCCCGCCATGGTTTTATTAAGGTAATACAACATCATTTCTTTTACTCTCCGGGAATACATTCAGTTCCTGTACTTTCCCGTCTTTCCAGACACATTCTACAACCGTATTGCCAGGAGCATGAAGCTTGAACGACACATTCCATTCCTTGGGCCAGGCCGGCAACAGATAGATTTTATCGCCAACCGTCTGCATCAGCATTTCCTGCACGCCAATCATGCCCGATCCTCCCCAATTGTGGTCGGGTACCCAGTCGTGACCCGGTCCCCAGAAGGTCGGATAACGGCGGGGAGCATCTGTCATTTTTTTCAATGTTATCTCTTTTGCCTCATCGGTCAGACCCAGACGAGCACAGAATATGGCATCCTGATGCCAGCTTATATAGTTTTTCTGATTTGTGTTGTCTACTCCATATTTCCAGGTATTCACGGCAATGTCCAAGTCGGGCAAGCCTATGCCATACAATCCCCAAGGGAATACCGGATAAAGCTGAGGAATTTCTACATTGTTTATTCTTTCCCACGTCACAGCCGGTGCTATCGTCTTATGTCCGCCACAATCCCGGAACGGAATGTCCGGAATACGTTTGGCAAAACCCTGCCAGTGTTTTCTTTGCTCGCCTGTCAGATAATCGTCCGGCAATTGCAAAAGCAGATCTGTCACACACTTCAAAGCGGCTATGGTATTGGCTGAGTTATAAGCCATCTTATAGGTTTCGCAACCTGTACTGGGATACAAAATCAACTTGCCTTTGCCATCCAATGTTTTGGAAGAACGCTGAGCAGCCAAATACTGATAATGTTCGTCATAGAACGTCAGGCATTCTTCTATCAAAGGAATATATTTCCGAATATCGGTACCTGTATAGAAGTACAAGTCCAAAGCCATTTTACAGAATTCAAATACGGTATCCCATTCGTAATCAATCCATAGGTTATGTTGTATACCCGGATGCAACAAAGACGGACGGTTCCACCCATACGAACCTGCCATAGGCAAGCCGAACCACTCGATTTGTTCTGTAAAGCAGGCTCCCCGATGTCCCCAATACTGTTGCACACGCAAACGTGCATTCTCAAGTGCATTCAGGTAGAAGTCCAATTGGGGATACATCATATCAAAGTCACCACTTTTCAGCATAGGCCAGTAGACGAGTCTTTGATTCTGGGCAGTATGTGTACCTCCACCCCAGTCACGATGGTCAGGAGTAAAGGGAAAACTCTGATTGACCAAAGAAGGATCGTAAGTGAACAGACCTCCATTGAATTTGGTCGGTAATTTGCCATAGGCATTACATCCTAACTGATAACGGAACAACTGATAATTACGTCCGACCTGCCAGGAAGAAGACTGGGCCTGTGCCGAATCAGGATTTATCACAACATAACTGCGATCCCAGAACTGATTCCACCAGCGCCGGGAATCTTTCTTATACACTTGCGCTTCCTTTTCAAAACGCGTTCCGGTCTGCTGCAATCCGTTTTGCCACTGTTCCAGCGTCTCTGTCTGCTCGGTATGAAAAGCCATCACGAGATGGTGCTTTTTACGAGGACGCTCCGAACGTAGTTTATACCCTTTAAAATCAGTATCAACATAACGCCCGGCGCAGGAGCCGGCTACCGTCATGTCATCACCCTCTATATAACCACCAAATGTCAACGACTTCAGCGGATTCCACATTTGTCCTTTAACAGCCTCCAGTTGCTGCTGCTTAACAGTCAGGTCAAAAACAGTCTGTTCGCGGTTACGGTGATACCAGGTAATCCGTTTTCCATCGTGCATAATGGAGTCCGGCTGGACTACAGCTTTTACAGGTGCGCCACGATAGGCTATGCTGGCACGTACACGACCAGCCTCCTCCCATACCAGCGGAGCAAAACGCCAACTTTCATAGGCCGCCTCCATGGTCAACGGAACGTCTGATTTTACCGCAACTTCTGCAACCGGGATATGAACATTTGCCCAAATCTCAACAACTGTCTTTTTTCCGTCTTTGACCGCTTCTATTTCAACATACCCGTCACGCAATTTCAGTTCCTGCTTAAAAGAGGCACCTTCAAAAGGATTCGGATGGAACGACAGGCGTACACGCCCAAGTTTAGGAAATACATTATTCTCATCAAAAACTCCCGAACGCGACAGATAAAGGAAAACTTCGTCATCCTCTACCCAGACATTCATACCTATATCCCCACCTCCACAGGGCATAGACTCACTGGAGTTACGGCTTTGAGTCGTCCAGCAGGGATTATAAGCGTCCAGCCAGTCTTTGCCATCAGAAGCCCATACGGCACCCGAGAACAACAGCCCTGTCAATAACATAAAAAACGGTTTCATGGTCAATCTTTTTTATCGGTTATTTTAAGCGGAACTCTGCCGTTAAACGAATGTTCACGTCGGATGTCGTGATTATTCACACTGAAAGTTCCCAATAATAATTGCGGTATGCCATCCTTATCGAAAAACACGAAAGGACGTTCAAAACTAAGTTTGTTGGCATCGTAAGTACTTCCGTCACTCCAATGCAATACAGGCGGAAGCACTTTGGGATGGGGAGCCGGACGCCAGTTAACAGCATCTTCCGACTCCATCAAAGCCAAACCTCCACTTTCCTTTCCTGTAAACTGACGTACTACATCGCGGACAATGGCAAAATAACGGTCGCACTTTTTATCATACCATACGAAAGGATCTTCGGCTACCATGGAAGCATTGGGGTCTTCGGGCTGGAATATCAGCTTATTGGTCTTTACAAAAGGACCTGTCGGAGAATCGGCAAATGCTACACTGAAACGCACCTTGCCTCCGCGAAGCATTCCATTCTTGCATACAGCCTTATACAGCATGACAAATTTGCCATCGCGCCCTACACATACAGCAGGGTTCGAAACCAGCATGGCATCGAAGGCCGTACTATCGGCACTGTTTGACAGTACCGGCTGGTCCAGCCGTTTCCAAGGGCCT
>NZ_FR883144.1:8184-22734 GCF_000435115.1 Bacteroides sp. CAG:633
GCCGGATTATCAGAAACAGCCACTCCGACACGTTGCGTATTGCGACGGGTCCACCATTCGGTTCCGTAAGGTTGTAACCGTTCTGAAGCTGCCATGTGCGTACCTTTCGTACCTACATAATACAAATAGTATTTTCCGTCATATTTGATTATATACGGGTTATGAGCCATGGCTCCATCCCACCTTATACTGTCGACGTAGCCCAATGCTACGTTAACAGGTTGGTAGGGTCCTTCTGGTCGGTCGGCTACTGCATAGGCTATTTCCGAATGCGAGATCCAGCTTTCGTGCCGGCTCTCTCTGGGCCATCGCGAATAATACAGATGATACTTGCCGTCGTATCCTTCAACCAGACTGCCGCACCAGATGTTCCAGGCAGAATCGTACATGACATTCTCTACCGGAATCGTCTGAACCATATCGGCCAAGGCAAAGTCCTTACCTGGTACAAAATTCCGCCCGGAACAGGAAAACAGCATCTGCGCACCGAAACAGGCAAACAGCCCGTAATAAGCATATCTTTTCATGGTATCCGATTTTATTTATTCTATAGTTACTTTACTTCCAATACACAAGTTTTCTCAAATCCCATATATCCGTAGGAGAAGACTACTGATTTCTTTTTGGCTTCTTTGAGCAAGACATAATTACCTCTGAATATACCACTATTGACATCGGTTTCTTCTACAGAAATTTTCTGGGGAAGTTCATCACCAACTTTTACTTCTACCCATCCTTTATCTCTCTTATCCCAATGAATGTTCAAGGCTGCCTTCAGTTCTACTACCACAGTATCTCCCACTTTGGCAGAAGAAATTTCATTGCCGTCGGAATCACTCACACCAATAGAATGACTGCCTAACGTGGCAAATGTCAGAGTTGCCATCCATCCTCTGTTCGAAATGGCCCAACCTTCCGTTGCATAAGCAAAATTACCGATATTGTCCAAGTCTTTCTCTGCTTGCCGCTGATAAGAGCCGCTTCGGGGGAACTGCCCGTCCAAAGGAGTTCCTTCCAACGTACCACGGCACGAGCCCAACATGCCATATCCGTTAGGATGAGCATCCGGCCAGCCATATTCCACTCCTTCCCAGAAACCGTTCTTTGCTACACGTTCCGCACTTTTATGGCCAATATGGGTGCCAACCGGATTGGCTCCGAATACAAAATCAACCTGAGCCCATCCCAAACGCCGCAATGCATCATCATTCAGCAGGTAAGAAGCAGCAAACAGGCTTCCTCCCAATGCCGGTGCTCCACCCAGTTCTTTGGTCTGAGGATGAGCGAACTCGGTTTCGGAATGTGTCCGATATTGCCAGCAATTGTTCGTACGTTGTCTGATATGGTTCGCCCATGCACGCAACTTCTGTAAAGTTCCTTCGGGCGCCTTATCCGGAGCAACCATCAGGAAAAAAGCCAATGCTTGAGGAGTGATATGCTCGCCGTTGCGAATCCACCACATGTGGCGGGGATTATTGAAATCCCAGTTATCAATAATGTCCTGAGCGCTTTCCTGAGCATATTTCAAGAATTTATCCGGATTTCCGTCCGGCTCATTCAACTCGCACAGATACATAAACAGGTTGCTGAATACCGATTGCCCGAATACATTACCCATTTCATTAAACTCCTGGAAACCATAATCAACCCACTTGGTACTGTAAGTCCAGTAACGGACTACTTTATGCCGGTCGTAAGCTTCCCATTTCTCCAGACATACTTTCCGGTAGTTTTCGTATTTCTCCTTACTCAAATAAGGTTTAAGAAACGAATGATAGGCTGCGCACAAAGGAGCCAGATGGTCGAGTGTATTCCAGTAGTCATAAATCATGCGTTCTTCGCCCTCGTATCCCAAGGTTCCGTGACGGTTCTTAATCGGACCGTTGAAGTCGACATGATGATAAGCAAACTCTCCATGCCACAACATCAGGTCTATCAAATCGGCTGTCTGCTTATCGCCCAGCTCGGTTGTCCAATTATCAAACAATGCCGGATTGGAAGAATAGTACAGCAGTTCATACAAAGCTTCAAGTCCGAAAGCCCCCTGGTCGCGCGAGGGTCCTCCACCATACACGTTAGCTTCGTTCGAATGAACGGGATCTTCCGAACCACGTACGTCAATAAAGAAATCGTAAGCCAATTTTCCGGATACTTTTTCCATCAGATGGTCGGCAATCCAGAAAGGAACAGAGGTGCCCCTATCCTTCACTTCTACAATAAATTCATCGGTTGTCCGAGGATTGAAATCGGTGAACCATCCCTGTCCATACAGCATTCGTCCTTCGTATTCCGTCTGGCCGGTACGGGTATTAATGATCTTAAACGGAGTATTGTCCGGAGCACCAAAACATACAAAACGTTTGGCTTCATTCAGATTGTAACCAACCTGATTCACCAATGGCTGATAATTTTTGAAGACGGGACGACGAGGATTGCTGATTGGTACATGCACATTAAAACTTACTCCTTCCTTTGCATAATCTTCCATCGCATCTGCTGCCAAGAAAAGCATGGTAGGTTTGCCGTCTTCGATCAGCAATTGCGGACGTTCCAAGTGTACCAGTTTGGTCAATGTACCATCCTTCCATCGAATCTCCGGCACAGACACTAATGGAGATTTCACCGGTTTCCAGTCGAAACCATCCTTCGAATAGAACAAGGCCAGCGACCGTCCTCTGTTTGTAAAGCTACCGTGCATATCCTTCACAATGGCATAGAGCAGACCATCCTGACACCAGATATAAGGATCTTCGGCCGGGAAATCGGAACCGGAAGCGGTGAAGATAGGTTGAGGATATTTCTTGAAAGGTCCCGTAGGAGAGTCTGACGTCGCACACAAATGCACCACCGGTCCGCCCCAAAGTCCACCTTTCTTCTTGGCAACAGCTTTATACACCATCAGATACTTTCCATCCGGAGTCTGCGTAATAGAAGGGTTGGCAATCATCTTGGCATCCCAGGCCGTACTGTCGGCCGAGACATCAATAAGAGGAACATCGAACCGCTTCCAAGGTCCGTAAGGCGATTCGGACACGGCTACGCCAATACGCTGGTTATTGCGGTGGGTAGGATTCAGGCTCGATTTCATGTTGCGCCCATCGCCCGTATTACCGGTATAATACAAATAATATTTATCGCCGAAACGATGGATGGTGGGATTATGTGTATTCAACCCATCCCAATACTTGGCACCTCGCGCAGGCAAAGCCAGATCGCTGAAACGGTAAGGTCCTTCTTTCTTTTCAGACACAGCATGAGCCACTTCCGAATGAGTTACCCAGGCCAGAAAACCGTACTCTTTTTTCCAGCGCGAATAGTACAAATGATACAATCCGTCTTCCCCTTTAATCGGAGAAGCTCCCCATGTGTAATATTCATCTGACTTCAAAACAGATTTCTTATCAACCGGATCGAGATTCAGAGAATAGTTCTCTGCCCGGCCTTTTGACTGAGAAAATGCAGAAAAAATACTGCACAAACAGAACATTCCGATAAATATCTTCCTCAACATCATATTGTAATTAATGTATTAATAATTAAAGTTTCACAAGTCATTCTATTTGCTTTAACCTGATTAAGCCACCGGTCCGGTATGGATAAACCAACAGTTTATTGCGGATAAACTGACAGTTTAATACGAATAAACTGGCAGTATAAAAGGAATAAACTCACAGTTTAATACGGATAAACTCACAGTTTATTTTCTGTAAACCGAGATAAACTAATACCTCATTATCTATCAACCAGTTACAGCTTTCTTCCTCACAGCAAGCAATTAGCGTGTACAATAATACAAAAAACGAAACAGAACCGGAGTAATAAAACGAATTATGCTTTTCCGGAAACGTTTTTATTCCTCGAAAACGTTTCCGAAAAAGCATAAATTCTACATTCCTGTAAGTAAGGTCAGCGACCGGCCGAATATACAAAATCATCAAAATCGGCAGGAATCCGTATGCCGGATCCATAGTTCAGAGCGTACATTCCTACCATCGTTCCCATAAATCCCCACATCGGAGTACCTTCGTCGCTTAAGTAAGAGGCGTTTTCTATCGTACCGGTCAGGTGCCAGTTCACGTTGTCTGTACTATAATAGAAAGAACGCTTCAGCCCCTCTACCTTCACCCGCAAAAATACGACACCAGCGTTTATTCCTCTAGTTTCGGCAACCACTCTTTTAATCTTCTCGCGTCCCCGTCTTTCTTCTACAACCAATCTGAAACCATTGTCTCCATCCTTACGCAACGAATAGGAAGCATAGGTTTGCGTATCATAGTAGCACAACAAGCCAGCCTGCTCTACAGTCTGCGGAGTAAAATCCATTTTAACCGTTGCCGTATAGAACTTGTCTGTTTCTCTCTGCACCACAATATTGCGTGCCTGGATATCATCAAGAGTATAATTCCCCGTATACAATCGAAGCCATCCTTTCCGTTCGTCCAAACGTCTTTCTTCATAAACAGGATTCCGTACATTCAACCATTGTATGCCCAGCTTTTGACTCGAAAAATCATCGCTCTGCTTTGTCTTTACAGGCGTATAGGGCAAGTCGGGAAATTCAAACGTATCAGGCAGTCCTTGTTTGTCACAGACAAATGGCCAGCCATCCTTTTTCCAAATAACCGGATAGAGGCTTGTCTCACGTCCCAATTGCGAATATCCTTTCTTGCTGTAGCTGTTCTTCAACGATTCATCCCTGCGCTGGGTTATCACGGTGATATACCAGTCACCGTTGGGAGTAGAAAACATCTTTCCATGTCCCTGATGTTTGTTTACGGCCTTTTCATTATACTGTGCCAGAAACGGATTACCCGGATATGACTCGTACGGACCGTAAATCTTTTTAGAACGGGCCAGCAACTGATGGTGTCCTTCAAAAGCACCGCTTGAAGCTGCCATCATAAAATAATAGTACCCATCCTTTTTCAGCAGATGAGGCCCTTCGGGAGCAGCTTTTTTTCCATCCGTTTCCATCCACTATACTTCATATCCTTTTTATTTTGATTTAACTGTTCCACATTATCACATTCCTTTTTATTTGCCTGATTCTTATCAGTATTTCCAGAACAAGCAGCCAACGAAGCACACGCAAATACCACCAAAAACGTTTTCAATACATTCTTTTTCATAACTACACTTTTTTTTATTTGACAATTATAGATTATTATTCTATCGCAATCCCTTCTATCTCTATCAAAAGCTCATTTCTGCATACATCTGTTTCCAAATAAGAAATGGCAATACTTCTTTCCATTGATGACAATAAATGCTTTACTGTCGTATAATCATGGGCATATTTCAGATAGACTCTTAACAAGCAGCAACGTGCGTCGCCTGTTAATTGAGATATATTCTCCATGGTAATTGCAAACTGCCGTTCGATCCCGACTCCTGTCAGGCTTTCTTCTCCCCGAATAGCAGCAGTTCCAGATATATATACCATACGCCTGTCTGCCAAAGTCAAACTTTTAGCTCTTTCAAACTTTGGAGTGGTTTTACAGCTACCAGCACTCATCAATACATTTTCCGAATAAGCATGTGCAGCTACTTGCAATTTGTTGTCAATAGGTGTAATTCGACACACGTCAGATTGCAGCATAACAGCATCAAAATCCACTAACACTCCGCCACAGGTACTTCCAATGCCAGTAGCAGCCGGATAACCATCCTTCCACAAGGTAGATGAATAAAATTCACTCCGAGCATTATTGAACATCTGATAATGTTGTTGTCCATCTGACTCCTGTGCAGTAATCTGTTCGATATAATTCCATTGGCGAACAATAGAATCAATACCGAAACCTTCCTCATCCAACACATCTTTCATCTGCCGGAATATTTCTTTCGACTGGGCATATATATCCGTTGACAAATCGGCCTGCCATCCCCCCGAAAAAAGGAAGCGACCATCATCATTCTTCAACAGAACATAAGCATTCTCTCCAGAAGTCTTATAGAATATATTGTCACGCTCATCTGGCAGATAACTGCACACTTCCACTACCAGCCTTCCTTCTAAAGGAGGCTGAGCTATATAACTGAGTACAGGTCTTTTATTTCCAAATTTTTCACGGGCACAATTCTGAAGAAAAGTTCTATGTTCTATATACTCCTTATTGTTTCCCGGCGAACCGAAAAAGGTCAACCGAAATACGTTTTCTTCTGCCAATTGGGTAAACAACTCCCTTGCCATCTGCTCAAAAGAACCTTCATAGGCCTTGTAGATGGCATAACAAATTTTCTCACAATAATTCATAAAGAATTTACATATTCGGTTAATGCTTCAATGTCTTTCTTGGAAACTTTCTTATCAATGCCATGACGATGTACTTCGAAGACCTCCTTCATTGTAGCAGCACGTCCATCGAAGAGGTATGGAGCCGTCCGCCATACTTCACGTAAAGTCGGAGTATCCCATCCCTTTTCAAACTCTACATCTTCTCCAATCCGATGCATCTTCAAATCGGTATAATAAATACCACTATGGCATTCACCACATTTTAGTTTATCAAAAACTTCCTTTCCTGCTTTAGCTTTCTCGGACAGTTCTCCATTCACAAGGTAGGGACTTGGAACTGGCTGTAAAGATTTCAAATAGGCGTCCACACAACGGGCATCTTCTTCTGACACATCGAAGAACTGAATAAACTTAAATCCGGCACGTACTGCCCACTCTGCCGATTCACGTACACCCGAAATCATACTGGGCGGAGTCACGTGGCTAAACAACATGCTTTTGCAGTTTTTGGAATTTCCCACACCGTCATTCATCAAGTCCCAATTCATACCATCCGTACGTCCGTCACCCGGGTGGCAGCCATTACAACTCTGCCAATTCTGAAAACAATGAGAGGCATCATTAAAGAACTTTTCTCCTTTATTTATATCACTCTCTACACGTCCCGGATTCATATCAACCGAAGTCAACTGATAGGAATGCACATCCATCACATTAAGTATATCGGCAAAATAGGTAGGAACAATCAAACGGTTGCCTGCCAAAAGAATAGCACGTGGACCGTTACCCTGTAATGGAATACGTTCACGCAATCCGTATAAAAAAGTAAGATCATATTCCAACATACTCTTATCAGGGTATGCCAAAAACTTATCCAACATTTCTTTATGACGTATTACACTGATTTCATGTGTTCCCGAATGGGAAATAAATATATTCTCATCATTACATGCAATACTCCAAATGCCAGCTGCTCCTCGTTCAGGCTCATCGACTATCACTACCCCAAGAAACTCCTGCTTCTCCGTATCAATCACACTAAATGCGCTTGTATTCATCCAGCCTTGCTGCAATTGCGAAGTCGGTACTGTATAACGACCAAGATTGTGCGATACATACACATATTTGCCATTGGGCGTAATGCATATTCCGCGCAAAGCATTACTTCCATTAGCCAACTGTATATCTTTTACTTTCGTAAAACTTTCGAGGTCAATTACCGATACACACGCTGCCACGTAATCCAAGTCGGCCCGTTGTGCAGGAAGGAAATTAGTAACATACAAGAACTTTCCATCTTTACTAATCACTGCCGATTTTGGTTCTCTAAGTACAGCTACCGTACGCATTACTTTATTGGTTTTCAGATCTACCTCCGATACCGTGTTCTGAAACTGGTTACAAACGTACAAGCATCCCGCCTCCTTATTCACAATCGGGCTACAAGCTCCAGAGCCGGTCTCTACAGCTGCCAGTTCTTTTCCGGATGTTAAATCCAGCACATGCAGTATACCTTTCGATTCGAAAGTTGTAGCATAAAGAGTGTTACCGTTGATACACACTCCAGTTGGGATTTCTGACATAGCAAAAGTTCTTTCCAGCTTTTGTCCATCCGGCGAATAAACCGCAACCCGTTTCTGTCCTTTTTCCGACATTACCAATTTGCCTTGAGCATCCAAAGCAAGTCCTGTCGGAAATAGTGGAGTCTGATCCGCCCAAGCAGACGTAGCCATACCAAACATTAATCCCAGTAGCAAGCATTTTACGTTTCTTTGTGTTTTCATGTTTTTATATACGGTTCATTAACTGTTTATTTTGTTCGAATATATCCCAATTCACTAGAGATTCGTTTTGCAGCCTCGATTATCAGAGAAGCGTCCTTTTCTATGACTTCTTCCGGAAGCCGGTCTTTTGGACCGGAAATCCAAATCGCCCCACAAGGGTATCCTCTATAATTAAAAATAGGCGCACCGATACAAATCACTCCCGACAGTTCTTCCTCATTATCCATCGCATATCCTTTTTGCAGTACCTCTTCTAATTCTTTCAGATAATCTTCACGGGAGGTTATTGTCCGTTCATTATACTGCTTAAAATCCATATAGGACAGATAACGGTCTCTGACATTGTTAGGCAGATAAGCCATAATTGCCTTACCCGGTGCCGAACAATGCAACTCAAAAGGTTTTCCTGGAGAAAGTGTAAAACTAAAGGCGTGGAGTCCTTGCGCCTGATCTATAAATATTCCTTTTTCTTCTCCCATCACTCCGAAGCACACCGTTTCTTTCACACAATCACGCAGATTGCGCAAATGAGGATAAACGGTCTCAAGCAGCTGATGTTCGTTCAAAGCACGGAAACCCAGTGTCAGCAATTTGCGCGAAAGTTTATAACGACGGGAATCCTCATCGTATATCAGATACTCCAAACGTACCATTGTATTCAATATACGATAAGTTGTAGTTTGGGAAATTTCAAGATCTTCCTTTACCTCCTGCAGCGTTTTTCCTTTAAAGCTGTATGAGAGATATTCCAATACCGCCAAACCCTTTTCAAGGTTAGGTACTTTGTAGTTAGAGTCCTGATTTTCCATATTTGAACACATGTTTTCCGTATTTGAAATAATGTTTCACTTCGGAAATAAATATAAATATCTCATCGAAATAAAACAAAATTTTAGCCAGTTTTTTAGTCGCGTTTTTTATTTCGTTTTGATCTGTATGTTTTTTCCTCAAACTGTTACAATCAACTGCGCGGATAAAACATCTGCACCTCAAAACTATCAGCAACGATTCTTCGCAATTCATCCATGCCGGACAATTCACCTTTTGCCATTGCCTGCGTAAGAATATTGCCTATAGCTGTTGCCTCTACGGGACCAGCCTGAACAGGAATACCCAGTGCATCGGCAGTTAACTGATTGAGCAAGCGGTTTTGCGATCCACCGCCAATGATGTTCAGTCGAGAAATCGGTACAGACAAGAAACCATTCAGACGATCTACCGCCTGCCGGTACTTGGCAGCCAGCGACTGCAACACACACTTCACCAGTTCTGCTTTACTCTGCGGTAACCGGAAATTCTGCTGACGGCAGTAATCCAAAATGGCGGCTTCCATACTGGCAGGATTCATAAAACGATCATCGTCTACCGGTATGAACGCATCGGTAACAGCTTTTTCAGCTTGCGGAATAAGCTCATCATAAGTTTGCTCTTCTCCCCGCAATTTCCATTCTGACATCAGGCGTTGCAAAATCCATAACCCCGTAATGTTTTGAAGGAAGCAAATGCGATTTCCTACACCTCCTTCGTTCGTAAACTGCGCCATTCGGGCTCCTTCCGTCAGAACTGGTCTATCCAGTTCTACTCCCAGCAATGACCAGGTACCCGAACTGAGATATGCCACTGTTTCGTTTGTCACCAGTGCCGCAGCTACAGCACTAGCAGTGTCGTGCGAACCTACTGCAATCACGTCAACAGCTCCCAAGCCTGTTTCGCGGGCTACTTCTTCCGTCAAACGACCACGCACATGCCCCGGAAAAACAATCTCTCCAAACAGATGTTCCGGAAGCCCCACCGCACGAATGGTATCCGACGACCAGCAGCGGCAACGCGCATCCAACAACTCGGAAGTAGAAGCAATGGTGTATTCCGTATTAGCCGTACCAGTCAGGAAATAGCTGAACAAGTCTGGCATAAATAGCAGTTTATCGGCTACATCCAGTTGCGGGTCACTAGCTTCCTTCATACTGTACAATTGGAAGAGAGTATTAATCGGCATTACCTGTGTACCGGTTACTCGATAATGTTCACCTGGTTCCAACAGACGGAAAACTTTCTCTGGCATCCCTTGTGTACGTTCGTCACGATAGCAGACCGGATTTCCCAACAGATTTCCGTTTTTATCGATCAGACCAAAATCAACTCCCCAGGTATCTATACCGATTCCACTAACCGAGTAGCCCCGTCGGGCAGCTTCTTTCAGCCCGTTCTTCATCTCCTCGAAAAGAGCCGGAAAATCCCAATACACATGCTTCCCCATACGTACCTGACGGTTAGGAAAACGGTATATTTCCTCCATCTTCAGTTTTCCGTGAACGAGGAAGCCGGCAATGACTCGCCCGCTTCCTCCTCCAAAATCAACTGCCAGATAAGTATTCTTAACTACAGTTTCTTTCATAATGTCATACTATTTGGTTTTCTTGCCCAGCACGTACGTTTCCAGATCGTCTATTTCGGCAGGAGTAAGTACATCGTACGCCCCACCCGACTGTACCATAATGCGGCACGCCATCTCAAAGAACATGGCACGTTCGAAAGCCTCATCAAAGTCTTTGCCACATACCACCTGACCATGTTTGGCCAACAATACTGAATTATGGTTGCGCATCGCCTCTACCACTCCGGCAGCAAGTTCTTTCGAACCCGGACGATAATAAGGCACTACAGGAATTTCCGTTCCTACATGGCAAGGAATTTCTGCCGTTACATTGAAGTTTGTCGGTCGGTTCTTCATACAGGCTATCACCGTAGCATACTCTGACTGGAAATGCAAAACCACATTCACATCCGGACGCTCGCGAAGGATACCCAAATGAAAACCGCTCTCCATCGATGGTTTCACTCCGTTCAGCGACTGGCCGTCGGCAATATTGCAAATAGCCACATTCTCTCTGCGAAGAGAAGGAACCCACGAGCCGGTTCCTGAAATCAATGCCTGTTCGCCAATGCGCCACGACAAGTTACCACTACTGCATATAGTCAACCGGGCATCACCACAACGGTGAGCCTGCGAAATAAATTCCTGAATATGTTCTTCTGTTATCATCATAATAAATATTCTTTTTTCAAATTCTGCAATCTGAGTTTATTTATAAATAGGTCCATAAGTAGCACAAGCCCGATAGTCGGCACCTTCCTTATCCATGCCGAAAGCATTCCATGCGGCAGGACGGAAAATCTGGTCATCTTCCACATTGTGCATGCAAACCGGTATGCGCAACATCGAAGCCAGCGTAATAAGATCCTGACCGATATGACCGTAACTGATGGCACCATGATTAGCTCCCCAATTGTTCATTACCGAATATACATCTTTGAAAGCCGGTTTATCGCACAAACGCGGCACAAACCAGGTAGTAGGCCATGTCGGGTCGGTACGCATGTTCAGCTTCTCATGGATTTCAGGATCAATGGTCACCGTCCATCCTTCGGCTATCTGCAGCACAGGGCCAAGACCTTTTATCAGATTCAGACGCATCATCGTAACAGGCATTCCTCCCTTAGACAGGAAGTTCGAAGAGAAACCTCCGCCACGGAAGTAATCACGGTCTGCCGGATACCAGGTTGTTGCTTTCAGACAGTTGTCTACATCAGCTTCTGTAATATTCCACGGTTCTTTCATCACCGGATTGCCATTTTCGTCAACCGACTGTCCTGAGCCGTCCAGTGTAGTTGCTCCAGAGTTAATCAGATGGATGATACCGTTAGCAGCCAGACCTGTCAGTTCCTTACCTGTTACACGTTTTACAGCTTCGGGGCTCCAATAGGTACGTACGTCCGAGAATATCTGAGCACGATTGGTCAGCAAGTGTCCGAACAGCATAGCTACACCGTTGCAGGCATCATTTTCAGTAGCTACGACAAAAGCTTCGCGAATGCCGTTCCAGTCGAAAGATGTGTTGAGCAATGCTTCGGGATAGTCACCATTGGGATAAAAATCTGTCCACTGACGCTGTCCCTGGAAACCGGCTGCTATGGCGTTGTGGCCCAATGCCTCTTCCTTGAATCCCAGTTCTTTCAGACGAGGATTACCTGTCATCAGGTCGCGCATGATAATCATCATTTTCACCACAAACTCCCAGTCGGCATCTTTCTGCTCGCGAGTCTTGCGCTTCTCGGGACGGTTTTTGAAGTCTTCTCCTTCGTTTACCTTACAGTATTTCTCGGTCCAGGCCATTGCCTTGGCATACTCTTCAGGATCGTAAATACCTTCTGTCATGCGGCGGATGATTTCAGTCAGGTCCACTGATTCGTTGCGCATGCCCAAATACTCCTGGAAGAAATCCGGATTGACAATCGAACCTGCGATTCCCATAGATACACTACCCATAGACAGGTAAGACTTGCCACGCATCGTGGCCACAGCCTGTGCCGCACGGGCAAAACGAAGAATCTTTTCGGCTACATCGGCCGGTATGCTGTTATCGTCCAGATCCTGTACATCGTGTCCGTATATGCCAAAAGCCGGTAAACCTTTCTGAGCATGTCCGGCCAGTACGGCTGCCAGATAAACTGCTCCAGGACGTTCGGTACCGTTAAATCCCCACACAGCTTTCGGATAATAAGGATTCATATCCATTGTTTCAGCGCCATAACACCAGCACGAAGTGACAGTGATGGTAGAACCTACTCCTTCACGCTCGAACTTTTCGGCACAAGCCGCGCTTTCGGCTACCCGACCAATGGTTCCGTCGGCAATCACACACTCTACCGGACTACCATCTCCGTTTTTCAAGTTGCTGCTGATAAGCTGGGCTACAGCTTTAGCCAGATTCATAGTCTTTTCTTCCAGACTCTCACGAACTCCGCCCTGACGACCGTCAATGGTGGGACGAATACCGATTTTAGGATACTTTTTCATAATTCTGATTATAATGAGTAGAATAAATTAATATGTATTTTATTAAAGATTATCTATACTGATCTGTGCTGATTCCCGGATAAAAAAATTATAAGGAACATCGCAGCCTTACCTCCGTCGGGAGGTATTCCTGCACTGTCGTGTTATTGAGAACAAAATGTGCCACCTCATCGCCCATCTTATGCCAGTCGATGGTCAGTGCAGTAATTCCTTCGTCGATTACTTCGTACGAAGGAATATCGTTATAGGCCAGCAGTCCGAAGTCCTTTCCACACTTCAATCCCTCTAGCCTGCCCTGTTTCACTACCTTAACCACATCCTGTTGTTTGATGGCCAAATAAGCCGTTTGCGCTTCAACCTGCAGATTGTCTACATCGTCTTCGATCGTGCACTCCAGACGGTTTGCCTGACAAAAACGCACAAAGTAATCCTTGCTGCTCTGCGGATGTTTCAGCGTACGCGGAAACAAAAAGACAAATCTCCGGTAACGGGTCAACCGGTCTTTCAGACTGTCCAAAGCACGATAGAACGATTCGTCAAAATCCTGGCAAACATACGAGTACTTTGCTTTATCGAACTTACCGAAATCGAGCAATAACAGCCTGGCGGGATTGATTTTATGCAATGCCTTACTGAACTTCTCGTTGTCGAAGTTCATCACTACATACTTGTTGTACTTGCCCACAGATTCACGGACAATGGTATTGAAGAGGTGCTCGTTATACTGATGAAACAACAAATCTACTTTATAATTGAGTGGAAGATGACTCACAAAACTGTTGTACAGCGTTTCTTTAAAAGGTGTATATTGGTCGAGCAAAAGCAATACGTTTGTAACCTGACTCGTAACAAAATAACCTTTGCGGGGCGTTGAGTCAATCAGTCCCCGTTCCCTTAAATCCTGGAAAGCCTTGAATACAGTATCACGCGAAACCCCATACCGACGGCTCAGTTCGTTGATGGAAGGCAAAGAGTCTCCTTCCAAAAACTCACGCATCGAAATAGCCTGGCTGATACGGTCGGCCAGCTGCGTTACTTTACTTGACTGTTGTCCGAATGTGTTGCTTTCCACGGTGTTTTTTCTACTTAAAGCACAGGCATTACAGCTGTGCTGAACTATACTGATACAAAGGAAAGTATTTTTTGCAAAGAAAACGACACTCAGGATGGTGTTATACAACATATTCACATAAAAAAGCCAGATTGGCGCAATGTTTTCGGCAAATGCAGTCAACGATAGCAATAGGACTTTTTTGCATAGTTAGGAAAAAATATTTTCCTAACTGGAGAATAATTTTTTCCTAACTGGGGAAAAAACAGAGCCCTTAAGTCGTTTCACCACAAGCCATACTTGCACGGTTCGCAAGCCATGCAAGTACGATTCATTCATCAGACAGATCACCTGATCGGTACTGATAGAAAAAGAGGGATGTGTCTTCACGACATATCCCTCTCAAAACCCATACCAGTAGTGATTCTTTTATATTATTAGAGGTATAATGAAGAAGAGAGTAGACCGAATCTGGCTACTGCATGGGCAACTAAACATCTATCAAATCGCAAAAAAACATCTATCTATCAGTCAGTCGCCCCGCCTCCCAATGCATTGTACAGACTGATCATATACTGACACTGGGAAAAACTGTCCGAAACAACATTCAGACGTGCAC
>NZ_FR883144.1:22758-42951 GCF_000435115.1 Bacteroides sp. CAG:633
GTGCACTCAATAGCGACTGACGCGCCGTCAGCAATTCCAGATAAGTGGCATTGCCCGTCCGATACAAAGCTTCGGCAGTCTGCACGGTGCGTTCCAATTCGCGGCATTGCTTCTGATGACTCTCCAGACTGCGCTGTGCCGAACTTACAGCATACAAAGCATCGTTCACTTCCTGTCCGGCATCGAGCAATATCTGTTTGTAATTAAGCAAAGCTATTTGTTCTTCGTCCTTGGAGACACGCAGATTGGAAATCAGCTTGCCACGGTTGAAGATGGGTTGAGTCAACGATGCCACGGCCGACAGAATCCAACCACCCGGATTGGTCACTGCCTGACCTAAAGAATTGGTCCAACCGGCACTACCCGAAAGTGTCAGATTAGGATAGAAAGCCGAACGCGACTGGTTGGTCGTGTAATACGCATTGGCCAACGTCATCTCCGCCTGCACGACATCGGGGCGTCTGGACAGCAACCGCAGAGGCACACCCGTCTGAAACGTATCGGGGAACTGCTGTTCCTTCAGCGAGCTCCGTTCGATGGTGCGCGAAGTAATACCCAGCAAAGTGCAAAGCGTATTCTCGGCTTCGCGCTGCTGACGAAGCAAATCGTTGTGGGTAGCCTCCAGCTCGTACAAGCTGGCACGTGCCTGCGTAACGGCATTCTCAGTCTCCTCACCGACTTTCAATTTGGATTCGAGCAGACGTACCTGTTCTTTCCACACTTCCAGCGTAGACGAGCTGATGGCTATCTGCTCGTCCAGCATCAGAAGCGAATAATAATCATTGGCAATGGTAGCAATCAGATCGGAGCGGACTGCTTGCTGATAGGCCTGCTGCTGAAACAAAGTGGCTTGAGTGCCTTTCCGGGCATTGCGCAGGTTGCCAAACAGGTCTACTTCCCAACTTGCCTGGACAGGCAGCTCGTACGTTTTCACCGCCTTGCCTCCATCGCTGCTGGTCAGTGTGCCTTGAGGCGACAAAGTAAGCGAAGGCAAGAACGACAGGTTGGCAGCTCTGAGTTGTGCCTTTGCCTGGTCTAAGCGCAACCATGCGGTCTGCATATCTGTATTGTTTTCCAACCCGAAACGTATCAGCTCCTGCAACAGAGGATCCTGAAAGACCTCCTGCCAAGGCAGATCACCGAAACTGACGGAATCTTCTCCGGCCGCCATATCAACATCCCTGAACAGGCTGTCTACCGGCAGGTTGTCGGGACGTTGGTAATTGCGGTAAATGTGGCAACTGCTCAGCATTGCCATACACATTATTATATAAACTATCTTTTTCATAATTTTCTGTCTTCTTTTCGTTTACCCATAACCCGTTCTTCCAGATACTGGAAAGTAATGAAGAAAGCAGGTGTTACAAACAACAGCGCTACCGTACCTATCAGCATGCCTCCTACGGCACCTACGCCCAGCGAAGTATTACCATTGGCTCCTACACCCGAAGCAAACATCAGCGGAAGCAGACCGAATATCATGGTCAGTGCCGTCATCAGGATAGGCCTCAAACGTACGCCGGCGGCCGAAATGGCAGCCTGCGACAGCGACATGCCTTCTTTGCGCCGCTCGGTAGCATATTCGGTCAACAGGATGGCTGTCTTCGACAAAAGTCCGATCAGCATGATCAATCCTGTCTGCAAATAGATGTTGTTCTCAATCCCCCACAGGCGGGCGAACAGGAAACTTCCCATCAGTCCGAAAGGTACGGACAGAATAACAGCCATCGGGATAAACAGACTTTCGTACAGAGCACAAAGTATCAGGTAGATGAACAGAATGCAGACCCCATAGATGATGACCGTGTCGTGCGAGTTGGCCATCTGCTCTTCCTCGCGTGTCATGCCCGAAAACTCGTAACCGTAACCTGTAGGAAGCGTCTGCGCAGCCACTTCTTTCACCGCATTGATGACATCGCCCGAACTGTATCCGCTGGCAGGCATACCCTGTACATTGATAGACGAGAACATGTTGAAACGCGTCAGCGACTCGGCACCGTATGTCTTGGTCAGCGTCACAAACTGGCTGACCGGTGCCATGCCATCCGATGTCTTCACATAGATATTGTCGAGCGACTGCATCGTCTTACGGCTGTCCGACGGTGCCTGTATGATAACCCTGTACAACTTCGTGAAACGATTGAAATTGGAAGCATAAATGCTACCGAAATAGCCGGACAAGACGGACAGAACGTGTTCTGTTGTAATACCGGCCCGCTGGCATTGTGCCTCGTCCACGTCGACACGATACTGCGGGAAGCGTGCACTGAAAGAAGTATAAGCCATCTGGATTTCCGGACGTTTGTTCAGTTCTACCAGGAAATTATCTGTTACCTGGCTCAAAGCATCAATACCCTTGCCGGAACGGTCCTGCAAATACAGTTCGAAACTGTTACCCGTTCCGTAACCTGAAATCATTGGCGGCGAGAACACAAAGATATTCGCATTCTTTATGTGAGCCGTACGCCGATAGATTTCAGCCGAAATAGCATCTACACTATTCTCCTTACCCGGGCGTTCGTCCCAGTGCTTCAGCTTCACAATAAACATACCATGCGAAGCACCGCTACCGGAACCCATTCCAAAACCTGCCACCTTGTTGAAGTTCGCTATCTGCGGAATTTCCTTCAACTCTTTCTCCACCTTTTCCATAATACTTGCCGTCTCGGCCAACGTACTTCCTGCAGGAGCATCCAAGCTGACAAATATAGAGCCGGTATCCTCCGAAGGTACCAGACTGGTCTTGGTCGTTCCCATAAAATAAAACAATAACAGGACCGCAGCCGCAAACGAAGTCCATGCCAGCCATTTTCTTTTAATAAAGAATTTGGCTCCGGATTTATATTTCAACACAATGCGCTTGAAAGCCGAATCGAATGCCAGACGGAAGCGGGTCGAGAATTCCGGTTTCTTACCGTCGACCAGAATTTCGTTCGGACGAAGAATCAAAGCACAAAGGGCAGGCGAAAGCGTCAAGGCATTGATGGCCGAAATACCTACCGCCACAGCCATCGTGATACCGAACTGAGTATAGAACACTCCTGACGTACCACCCATAAACGACACCGGAACAAACACTGCCATAAACACCAGAGTCGAAGTAACGATAGCCGAAGAAATGCCACTCATGGCATCGATAGAGGCTCTGTATGGCGAACGGTAACCCTCGTCGAACCTTACCTGCACAGCTTCGACCACAATAATGGCGTCGTCGACAATCGTACCGATGGCCAACACCAATGCAAACAGCGTAAGCAGATTGATACTGAATCCTGCTATGTAAAGCACCGCAAACGTACCTATCAGCGAGACAAAGATACTGACGGTAGGGATCAGCGTAGAACGCGGATTCTGGAGGAAGACATATACAACCAACACAACCAGTATGATAGCTTCAATCAAAGTCTTGATTACTTCGTTGATAGAAGCATCAAGGAAATTCTTGGTACTCATCAGTTCCACAACTTCCACATCTTCGGGCAACGTTTCTTTCAGTTCTTCCAGAAACTTGTCTATCTCCATGATGATCTCATTGGCATTGGTTCCGGCCGTCTGATTGATCATACACGTACTGCCCGGAGCTCCGTTCACACTACCGGTATACGAATAACTCTGTGCACCCAGTTCTACGGTAGCAATGTCTTTCAGTTTCAGTACCCGACCGTCGTCCAGTGCCTTAATGACAATCTCTTCAAATTCCTGTTCCTTCTCCAGACGTCCACGATACTTCAATGTATACTGGTAGACATTCTTGGAATCCTCGCCGATAGAACCGGTCGAAGCTTCAATGTTCTGACTGGACAAGGCAGACTCCACATCGCTTGGTTCCAACTCATACTGAGCCATCACTTCAGGTTTCAGCCAGATACGCATGGCATAGTCACCACCCATCACGTTTACTTCGCCTACACCCGAGATACGCTGCAACTGCGGTTTAACGTTTATACTCAGATAATTAGTCAGGAAAGTTTCGTCATACGTCCCGTTCGGGCTATACAAACCAAAGATTTTCAGCATACTGCTCTGACGCTTCATGGTAGTTACGCCTACTTTGGTTACTTCGGCCGGCAACAAAGAAGTGGCAGTAGAGACTTTGTTCTGCACGTTGACAGCCGCCATATCCGGATCGCTTCCCTGCTTGAAGTAGACTGTAATTTCAGCACTACCCGTATTGCTGGCTGTAGAAGTCATATAAGTCATGTTCTCAACGCCGTTGATGGCTTCTTCCAGAGGTACGATCACACTCTTCTGCACAGCTTCGGCATTGGCACCACTATATGTAGTAGATACACGGATAGTAGGCGGAGCAATATCCGGATATTGTTCAACCGACAAGGCATAGAGTCCGATAAGTCCGGCCACCAGAATTACGACCGAAATCACCATGGAGAGAATCGGCCGGTCTATAAAATGCTGTAGTTTCATTATGTCAACCCTCCATATTTGTTTCGTTTGCCTGTGGCGTAGCCGATGCACTTACTACAGTGCCGTCCTTCAGCAAGCCGGCACCCTCGGACACAATCACATCGCCTTCGCTCAGTCCGCTTTCTACAATATATTCTTTTCCATCGTTTATCTCGAATACTTCAATCGGGGTCGAAACAGCTTTTCCGTCTACTACTTTATAGGCAAAAATCCGATCCTGTATTTCGTATGTTCCTCCCTGCGGGATAACGATGCATTGTTTCCGCTCATAAGGAATAACCACACTGGCTGATCCACCACTCATCAGACGTTTGCCTTTATTATCGAATACCGCCCTCAAACTGACTGTTCCGGTTGTTTTGTCGATAATGCCACTGATGACATCTACTTTTCCTTTCTGCTCGTACACCGAACCGTCATTCAGTTGTAGAGAAATTTCGGGAAATGAGGCCAACGTGCTGTCCAACGAACCGTATTGTGCTGTCAGACTCAAAACCTGTTTTTCACTTAGCGAGAAATAGACGTACATTTCCGAATTGTCCGATACACGAATCAAAGGGTCGCTCATGGAGGCGCTTACCAACGCACCGATACGGTAGGACGTCATACCCGCATAACCGTCAACCGGACTTTTTACCTCTGTATAAGAAAGATTGTTTTCGGCATCTGTCAACTCAGCCTGCGCCTGTTCCAGCAGTGCTTTGGCACTTTGATAATCGTTCTGTGCCGTACGAAGCTCAAAATCTGAAATAACTTTGTCATTAAACAACAACTGCTTTCCTTCCAACGTCTGTTTAGCAGTGGCTTCACTGGCTTGTGCCGTAGCTACAGCCGCTTTTGCCTTTTGTAAAGCTGCTTTGTAAGGTACCTGATCAATAACAAACAATACTTGCCCTTTGTGTACTTGTGCTCCTTCTTTCACCAATACCTGTGTAATGGTTCCTGAAACCTGCGGGCGAATCTCCACATCCTGCTTACCTTCGATCACAGCCGAATAGCTGACAGAGAGTTCTCTGTCCTCGGGTTTCAATGTCATTAACGGATAATCTTGTTTTCCCTGTTGCTGTAAGTTCTGCCGGCATCCCGACAAAACGGTCATGCAACATA
Source organism: Bacteroides sp. CAG:633 (assembly GCF_000435115.1). Taxonomy (NCBI): domain Bacteria; kingdom Pseudomonadati; phylum Bacteroidota; class Bacteroidia; order Bacteroidales; family Bacteroidaceae; genus Bacteroides; species Bacteroides sp. CAG:633. The sequence goes on from NZ_FR883144.1 coordinate 28,291, forward strand.
CACCTAATAAAATTACTCTTTTCACCTTCATTTTTACTCAAATTTGTTATTTTGCGAGCAAAATTATAGGCAATATCAACGAGCTTTTTGGCTATTTGGAACAAAGATTTGTCCAAAACACCCCTTATTAGATTTTGTTAGGAATCCATATGTCTATTTGACGTCTAAATTTGTCGTTAACAGACATTTTTCTGTATTTTCGCAACATAACCAACGCTTTTGAAACAGACAATGACACAAAAAGAACTATCTCTGCTATTTTCGCCTGACTGCTATATCAGCGAACAGGTACTTTTAGTTTCTCCTGCCAACTTCTATAAGCTGGAGAATCGTCTCATCGAAAATAGCCGTATATTCCTATTAGTATCAAACGGCAGTGTGAACATATCTTTAGGGAACCAGTCGTGTGAAATGAAAGCACCAGCCTACCTCGACATTTTAGACACCATGACTCTGAAAATGACAAATTTCAGCTCTGACCTACGTGCATGGTGTCTGTTCATTACCTTTGAATTTGCCTGCGAATCGCTAAAAAACTTACGTCCAGGTCCACTAAACCGAATGACCGAACGTCAGACCATTCCCATCCGTATTTTCTCTGCTCAGGATAATGCTCTTATTGAGAACCAATTATGTCTGCTGAAAGACACACTCAGCACACAGACTCATTACTATCGGCAGGAACTGGCACAACTTTACTTCAAAAGCTTTAGCCTTGAATTAGGAAACATCATGTTCGCACAAGAAAAGAATGTAGAACAGTCTGCTTCCTACATCAGCAAACAGGACCTTATCATACTAAACTTCATGAAATTGGTTTCAACTCATTTCGCAACTGAACATCAGCTCGACTTTTATGCCAATGCTTTATGCATTTCTGTAAAGCATCTGACACGTACCGTACGAAAGATGACCGGAAAGACTCCGCACACCATCATTTGTGACGAAATTCTAGGGCATGCCTTGCACATGCTCGACGACGACAGCATTCCTATCAGCCGGATTGCCGAAGAACTGCACTTTGCCGATCAGGCTTCTTTTTGCAAATTCTTCAAAGCGCAAAAAAAGAAGTCTCCCATGGAATATCGGAGAAGGAACCACACGGACCTCCCCTGATTATTCCTCGACCTGCATGGCAAACATTTCCTGCAATACGTGAACAGCTTCCTCTACCGAAGTGACGTCTTTAACCTGCATACTGCGTTTTCCGTTCTGCTCACGCAAATCGCAACGACGGGTATACTTCATCATGTAAGAAATAACCTTACCAAAGGCCTGGCTCTGATAATACGGACTATCAGGTATGGAGACGAAGAACAAAGTCATACGCCCTCCTTTTAAAAATACCTTTTCCGCACCAAGTCGGGCAGCCAGACGACGTAAAGGAACAATGCGGAGCAGTTCCTGCGTCTCAGGAGGAATTGGACCGAAACGGTCTTCCAGACGTGAGCGGAAGGCCTCCACGTCTTTGTCCAATACCAGACCGTCCAATTCGCGATAGAGCAACATACGTTCGCTACTACCTGTCACATAATCGGCAGGTAACAATAATTCCAAATCGCTCTCAACCTGGCATTCATCCACAAACTGTTCACCAGTAATCTGTCCGCTTCCGTCGGCAGCTTGCTGTTCTTCTGCCATCAGATCGGAAAACTCTTCATTCTTCAGCTCGCGAACGGCCTCGGTCAGAATCTTCTGATAAGTTTCATAACCCAAATCGGCAATGAAACCACTCTGTTCAGCTCCCAGCATATTGCCTGCCCCCCGAATGTCGAGATCCTGCATAGCAATGTGTATACCACTTCCTAAATCGGAGAAGTTCTCAATAGCCTGCAACCGGCGTTTAGCCTCAGGAGTCAACGACGACAAAGGAGGAGCGAGCAGATAACAGAAAGCCTTCTTGTTGCTCCGTCCTACCCGGCCACGCATCTGATGCAAGTCACTCAGCCCGAAGTTCTGTGCCTGATTGATAATAATCGTATTGGCATTGGGTATGTCAATACCACTTTCGATAATGGTAGTCGCTATCAGGACATCATAATCATAGTTCACAAAATCCAGTATAATTTTCTCCAGTTCGGCGGGTTCCATCTGTCCGTGACCGATGCAAATCCGGCAATCCGGAATGTTGCGTTCGATCATGGCCTTCAGTTCCACCAAATTGGAAATACGATTGTTCACGAAAAAGACCTGTCCGTTACGGCTCATCTCAAAATTAATGGCATCCGTTATCACTTCTTCATTGAAAGTATGCACTTCGGTTTGCACCGGATAACGGTTGGGTGGAGGTGTTTGTATAACCGACAAATCTCTCGCTCCCATCAGCGAGAACTGCAAAGTTCGGGGAATAGGAGTAGCAGTCATGGTCAATGTGTCTACATTAACCTTCAATTGACGCAGTTTTTCCTTTACACTAACCCCAAATTTCTGCTCTTCATCAATAATGAGCAATCCCAAATCCTTGAACTTTACATCCTTACCCAAGATACGGTGTGTGCCTATCAGAATATTTACTTCTCCCGCAGCCAAACCCTTGATAACCGCTCTGGTCTGTGCCGATGTGCGGGCACGACTCAGATATTCGACTTTACAAGGCAACTCTTTCAAGCGTTCTTTAAAAGTCTGAAAATGCTGGTATGCCAATACCGTTGTCGGTACCAGCACAGCTACCTGCTTATTATCGGCCACAGCTTTAAAAGCCGCACGTATAGCTACTTCCGTCTTACCGAAGCCAACATCGCCACACACCAGACGGTCCATCGGACGGGCACTCTCCATATCGGCTTTCACCTCAGCAGTAGCTTTGCTTTGGTCGGGAGTATCCTCATAAAGGAAAGAAGCTTCGAGTTCGCGTTGCAGAAAACTGTCGGGGCTGAACTGGAATCCTTTCTCCTCGCGACGTTGTGAATAAAGTTTGATCAGGTCACGGGCAATGTCTTTGATTTTAGTCTTGGTGCGGTCTTTCAACTTCTCCCAAGCACCAGTTCCTAGTTTGTTCAGACGAGGTGCCTCTCCTTCCTTTCCCTTGTATTTGGATACTTTATGCAAAGAATGAATAGAAACAAACACAACATCGTCATTCTGATAAACCAGTTTCATTACCTCTTGCGTAGTGTCGCCATTAGGTATACGCACCAACCCAGCAAAACGTCCTACTCCATGATCAGTATGCACTACATAGTCACCCGGAGTAAACTGATTCAGTTCTTTCAGGCTAAGTGCCACTTTTCCACCGCGTGCCTTATCGCTTTTCAGATTATACTTATGAAAACGGTCAAAGAGCTGATGATCGGTAAAAACGCACAAATGCAAATCATTATCGGCAAAACCTTCATGCAAAGTACGCTCTACTGCCGTAAAGGAAATGTTATCGCCACGATCTTCAAAGATAGCCCGAATACGATCAGTCTGCCTTGTACTGTCACTACATATATAAATAGTATAGCCATTAGCGATATATTCTTTAAAGCTTTGTGCTACAAGATCAAAATTCTTGTGGAAGATAGGCTGAGCCGAAGTGCTGAAGTTCAAAACAGCATTGGGAGTCCCTGTCGGTTTATTGCCAAACTCCATCCGTCTGAAATCAAGAGCCCGTACCGTAAACTCACCTCCGTCTATTAATTTTCCATCCAGTCTGATGGCTCCGTTTTCTTCCGCTTCGCGGGCTGCAATTGCCTGCGGTGTCAACGACTCGTCGTGTACATTCTGTATACGTTCGCGCAACCAGAGGAAATCGCGCATGGCCAACACTGTATCAGCTTGCAGAAAATCGAGCAGAGATACCATCCCACCATTTCCTCCATCTTCCAGATTATGACTTAAGTCGGGAACAATGACTATGCTTTCTTTTTTTTCTTTCGACAGCTGTGTCTCTACTTCAAACGTACGGATACTTTCCACTTCGTCACCGAAAAAGTCGATACGGAAGGGATACTCGGATGAGAAGGAAAACACATCTATAATACTTCCGCGCACTGCATATTGCCCAGGTTCGTAAACGTAATCGACATATTCAAAACCATAATTCCGCAATACCTCTCGAACAAAGTCCATATCGACTTTTTCTCCGACATGCAGTTTCAGCGTTTTGTCATCCAATTCCTTGCGTGAAACCACTTTTTCAGCTAAAGCATCAGGATAGGTCACTACACATACATACTTTCCGTCTTTCTCCAAACGGCTCAACACTTCGGTACGCAATATCTCATTGGCAGCATCCTTCTGACCATATTTAATAGCGCGCCGAAACGATGAAGGGAAAAACAGCACATCATCCGAGCCCAATATTTGCACCAAATCATGATAAAAATAGCCCGCTTCTTCCAAATCGCCCAGGACAAAAACGAACGGGCACTCGGCCTGCTGTACAATTGTCGAAGCAAACAGCGAAGCAGACGAAGCGCATAAACCGTTACAGTACAAATGTCTGACCGAAGAATCTTTTAATAATCGAATCATGCCCTCCACATTAGGATGAGCGGCATAAAGTTGCTGAAGTTCAGTAATAGTCATTGTCATCACACTAATTCGAGCACAAAAATACGAAATAATCCACGCGTTTTATTCGTCAATGACGGAAAAAACAGTATTTTTGTTCTCATTAAAGGTACGACAGACACGAAGATTCGTACAAGGGAAAAAGACTTTGTGATTTCTGTCTTTGTATCTGTAACAAAAAGTAAACAATGCTAAAGCTGAATAACGGATAAATTCAGCAACCATATAATAACCGAAACAAACTCAAAGGTGATATGCAGACATCAGACAGTATAGTTATCATTCCGACCTACAACGAACGGGAAAACATTGAAAACATCATCCGTGCCGTCTTCAGCCTCGAACATGGGTTTCACATCCTCGTGATTGAAGATGGTTCGCCCGATGGCACTGCTTCGATTGTACGTACACTCCAGCAAGAGTTTCCCGAACGCCTTTTCATGGTAGAACGTCGGGGAAAGCTGGGATTAGGTACCGCTTACATTGCCGGATTCAAGTGGGCACTCGAACACAACTACGAATATATTTTCGAGATGGATGCCGACTTCAGCCACAATCCCAAAGATCTGCCACGCCTGTACGAAGCCTGTGCCAAGAATGGTGCAGATGTTTCCATCGGCTCACGCTACGTCAGCGGAGTCAATGTTGTAAACTGGCCTATGGGGCGCGTGCTGATGTCTTACTTTGCGTCCAAATATGTCCGTATTATCACCGGTCTGCCTATCCACGACACCACAGCTGGATTTGTATGCTATCGCCGTAAGGTATTAGAGACCATTCAGCTTGACAGTATACGCTTTAAAGGATACGCTTTTCAGATAGAAATGAAATTCACAGCCTACAAATGTGGATTCCAGATCAAAGAAGTTCCGGTTATCTTCATCAACCGCGAATTGGGGACTTCTAAAATGAACAGCAGTATCTTTGGCGAAGCTGTCTTCGGAGTAATCCGTCTAAAGTGGGACAGTTGGTTCAAAAAATATCCGAAAGGAAAATGATTAATAAACATCAGAGAAACGCTCAACGACCATCAAAATGAAACGTACTCTTATACATAATGCCCTTATCGTCAACGAAGGAGAAACCGTACAAGGTTCTATAGTTATCAGCGATCAGGGCTACATCACCGAAGTGCTGACACACGGAAAACCTCTTTCTGCTCCTTGCGATGAAACCATTGATGCTACCGGATGTTATTTGCTTCCCGGAGTTATCGATGACCACGTACATTTCCGCGATCCGGGACTGACACACAAAGCCGACATATTAAGCGAAAGCCGTGCTGCAGCTGCCGGCGGTGTAACCAGCATCATGGACATGCCCAATACCAGTCCGCAGACTGTTACGCTGGATGCACTGAACGCCAAGCTGGACTTGCTGAACGAGAAATGTATTGTCAATCATTCTTGTTACTTTGGAGCAACCAACAATAATTATACAGAATTTGAAAAACTGGATCGCAATCGTATATGTGGTATCAAGCTTTTTATGGGCTCTAGTACAGGGAATATGCTGGTAGACCGTCAGGAAAGTCTGCGAAATATATTCAGAAGTACAAACATGCTCATCGCCGTCCATTGCGAAGATCCGGCAATCATACGCCTAAACACGGAAAAATACAAAGCCCAATACGCGGATGCAGATGATATACCCGTCAATAAACATCCCAACATCCGTTCCTCGGCAGCCTGTTATGCTTCATCGCACTTGGCTGTACAGCTGGCAAAAGAAACCGGAGCACGACTGCATGTACTCCATCTGTCTACCGCACGCGAACTTAAATTGCTCGAATCCGGTTCTGTCAGCAGCAAGAAAATTACAGGTGAAGCCTGTGTCGCCCACTTGCTTTTCAGCCAGTCCGACTACCGCACACTGAACACTCTTATCAAATGTAACCCGGCCGTCAAGTCCAAAGCTGACCGCGATGCCTTGCGTGCCGCTATCAATGACGATGTAATCGACGTAATTGCTACCGATCATGCCCCTCACCTCATCACGGAGAAAAAAGGAGGTGCCTTAAAAGCTATGTCGGGTATGCCTATGATACAATTCTCGCTTGTCAGCATGCTGCAACTGGTCAATGAGGGAGTTTTCACGATCGAAAAGGTCGTACAGAAAATGTGTCATGCTCCAGCTCAGTTATACGGCATTCATGAGCGAGGTTTTATTCGTGAAGGATACCGAGCCGACCTGGTATTAGTAAGACCTGAATCTCCCTGGACATTGGAAAAACACCTCATTCAAAGCAAATGTGGCTGGAGTCCGCTCGAAGGACGCAGTTTTGACTGGAAAGTGGAAAGAACATTTGTCAATGGATATACTGTCTACACTGAAGAACAGGTCGACGACAGTTACCGTGGAGAAGAATTACGTTTTGAACGATAATCTTTTTAATGCCAAAACATGATACTGACTTACCGTATCCGCGACATAGTCCCCTACATCAATTGGATCTACTTTTTCCATGCTTGGGGATTCCAGCCCCGTTTTGCCGGAATAGCCAATATCCACGGATGCGATTCTTGCCGTGCCATGTGGCTGGCATCCTTCCCCGAGAGCGAACGTAGTAAAGCAGCCGAGGCTATGCAACTCCATAAAGAAGCTTGCCGAATGCTTGAGCGTTTTGACGAAGAAGGATATACAGCGCGTAGCCTTTTCAGACTATGCCGTGCCAATTCAGACGGAGATAACATCATAATTGAAGACATTCTCTTCCCCCTTCTTCGGCAACAAACACCACATGCCGACGGGAGTCCTTATCTCTGTCTAAGCGACTTTATCCGCCCTTTATCATCAGGCATTGCCGATACAATTGGACTCTTTGCTTCCACAGCTGGCCAAGATGCAGAAACCCACTTTAGCCAGGACCCTTACCAACACCTGTTAGCACAAACTTTAGCTGACCGACTGGCCGAAGCTGCAACCGAAAAGATGCACGAATATGTACGCAAATATGCATGGGGATATGCCCCAGACGAATCATTGAGCATGGATGAGTTATTGGCAGAGAAATTCCAAGGCATCCGGCCAGCAGTAGGTTATCCTTCATTGCCCGATCAATCAGTCAGCTTTCTGCTGGACAAACTGCTGCAAATGGAACAAATCGGAATTACCCTCACTGAAAATGGAGCCATGCATCCCCATGCTTCGGTCTGCGGTCTCATGCTATCCCACCCTGAAGCATGCTATTTTTCAGTAGGGACAATCGACCAAGAGCAACTGGCAGACTACGCCCAACGTCGCGGGATTCCTATTAATGAAATGCGTAAGTACCTGTCCACTCGTCATTTATAGTCTATTGGATACATTCTATCTATACCTGCAGCATGGCTCTCCTCCCAAAATGTTTCTCTTTCCAAAAGTTTTTTAAATCAATACTTCGGTAAATTTTTACCGATAAATAAAAATAAAACAATAGATTAGCTTCATATATTCTCTTTATCTTTGCGGCCGATTGGTTCTGTGTAGCCGTTCGGCTTCATGGATTAAAAGGGAATCGGGTGAAAGTCCCGAACAGTCCCGCTGCTGTGAAACTCTTTTTGTAACGCTTTGACAAATACTTATGCCACTGGGTAAAACCGGAAAGGGGTCAAAGGCGAGAGTCAGTCAGAAGACCTGCCATCATTTAAGATAAATCGGACGCGAGGACAGTTCGATTTGGTGCATTAGCAGAATGCTGGATAATTTTTTAGTGTTTGCATATCCTTCAATTCGGGATATGAATTATTGTGCCCTGTATAATTTGCATTATTGTAAGATTACCGGTCACATTTTCAAATCATATCATCAACATGATATGTGATTTGTTGTGATTATATGGCTATATCTATATGTCAGACAAGTCTTCAAGAAACACTTAAACTTTCTCCAACTGTTGATTTTAAAAAGCTATTTTATTAATAATCAATTATTAATCTAAATCAAAAAAGTAATGAAAGTTTTATTTAACATGAGGCTGAAGACACTATGGGCCGTCATTTTATTTGTTAACGTATTGTTTTTTACAAACTGTAGTGACGATAAGGATTCCCCTGTAGCACTTGCGCCAGAATTCGAATGGATAACCCAACTTGATGAGACCACCCCTTTCTTTGTCATACCTGGACAAAGCTATCAATTAGAATATTCTGCCCAAAATGCGAATGCAATAAACATTGCCACACTACCCGAAGGCTGGAACGCACAAGTAGACGAACCTAACCACTCCATCAGTATACAAGCTTCTGAAAATGCAGTATCGAAAATTACATTGACAGTAAACGTACAAGGAGAAGGCGAACAAAAAATTTCATCAAAGGTTGACTTATACTGTTTAAACTCATTTGATGACCCTAACGGAACTTTTGTATTGAATGAAGGTAACATGACAACCGAAAACGGTTCGCTGACGTACATCACTCCTGAAGGCTATGTCATCGATGATGCTTATAAAGCTGTCAATGGTACCGAACTTGGCAACGTTGCACAAGACATGGCCTTTTGCGACGGAAAGATCTATATAATTTCACAAAACGGAGACATGAATGCCGTAGGCAGCCACTTCGACAACGACGGAATGCTGATAGTAGTAAACGCCAAAACATTAAAAAAAGAAATAGCATTCAGCAATGCCGAACTTCCTGGAATAGATTGGCCAAGCCACATTGCCGTCATTGATGAGCAACACGTATACATTCGAGACAATGAAGGAATTAAACATCTGGATATGTCTTCAAAAGAATTGAAATTTGTAGAAGGAACCGAACAAGCCCCAAAATCTCAGTTTTTCACCAGAGATGGAAAGGTTTATACATACAAACCAGGATTAATCAGCGGTATCATTGAAATTACGCCAGAGGACGACTCTGTGAAAAAAATACTTTTCCCATATACCCTCTCGTGCCAAATCAACACGGTACTGGGTATTAAGCCTGCCGACGACGGCGATATATGGGTCATGTCGTTCGGTGCCGGTAAGAGCGCCATCAGCAAATTTAATCCGACAACCCGCGAAACTATACAACGTCAAATAAGTGTTCAGCCTTCGGTTGGCTCATCTGGTATGGGTTTCGCTGTTAAAGGAAACACTTTTTACTACGCTGATGGAACAACAATCTACCAGATGAATTTCAATGATGATCCAGAACTGGATGAAACAAGCGGACTTGATTCTGAAGAAATTCTTTGTGACTTGAATACCTTAGACAATAATGCAGGAATGCTTTACAATAACATAGCTGTTCATCCTAAAACTGGACAGGTATACATCAACACCATCAAATCATATGCCCAGCTCCAAACCAACCAGATATGGGCATTCGATTTTAACGCAAGTAAGGATGCCCCTGCTGCCAAATACGAAAATTATACAAACTTCCCTGCCGGATGTTATTTCTATCCCGAAAATTAATTGATAAAGAGACTTGAAAGATGAAAATAAATAAAACAATCATGATGGCTTGTATAGCCAGCTTCTGTACACTGAGTTTGGTGACCGGATGTTCTTCCGATACGATTGATGAAACTCCCGGCGATTCCGACAACTCCAACGACGAGACAACCTATCTGGACGGATATGCCCATCCGGATGGAGTGATAATCCTGAACCAGGGAGCACGTGTCTCACAAAACAGTACTATCACCTATATCAGCCCAGAAGGTACTATTGAAGAAAACAGCTATAAAAAAGTGAATGGAACCGCCTTTGGAAATGAAGCTCAAGATCTTTATATGTATAATGGAAAAATCTACCTGATAAGTAACGGCATCTACAGTCCTAATGGTGAAGAAGGAGATGGAGTACTGGTTATAGCCGATGCTGTCACTTTAAAACGGGAAAAAGCATATAAAATGGATGAGCTCAAGTTTCATCGTCCTGAAGGAAGCCTTGATCCAGAAGAAATGATGCCGATCACTACCCCTCTTGAGAATATTGCAGTTCTCGACGAACAAAATATTTTCTTTTCTGATGAACAAGGCGTATTCCGCTTCGACAGTACTACGGGAGATTTGAACATCATCGAAGGCTCCTTCCATTTCGGCAACCAAGGCAATACGGTAGAAGGAGTAGCCAGTACCCGAGGTATTATTCGTGTAGGAGACCACCTGTATTGTGGCGGCGGAGGTTTCTGGGAAACCACACGCCTGATTGAGTTTTCGAAAGGCATGAACAAAGTAAGCCGTGTATTGCCTGATCTGAAAGGAGATTTTATCAGCGGCATTTGCCAGACTGGCGAACGTGAAGTAATGTTAGCTACTTGTGGCAGAGGAGGTGAAAAGAAAAGCTATTTATATTTTGTTGATTTGGATAAATGGGAAATTACGAAAGAGAAACAGATTGCAGAAGATATTTCAGCCGAATTCTTCAACACTCCCGGCATTGCAGTGGCTGGCGACTATCTGTATTATGCAGCTGGCAGTACAACAGTGAGACGTCTGTCACTTAGTACCTGGAAAGCTGTTGACTACATTGATACAAAACAAGATGCTCCTGATGGCGAGTATCTGAACTGTAATGTAGCTGTTGATCCTACGAACCAATACTTATATATTGCTGTATCAAATGCCTACAGCGAAAGCGAAATCCCCACTAAAAATTATCTGTTAATATACGATTGCAGTGGTGAAACATCCAAATTGGTTAAAAAGATCGAAAACCAGACCTGCTACCCCATTGGAGTTTTTCCTATGAGAAAGTTCTATAACTGATTTTAGAGTTCTCTCATGAATATTATGAAAAAAGCCCAAACAATCCCTGTTTTGGACTTAATCTTCAACAATCCTTCATAACACTTTTTCCTAATCTGCAAGGTTCACCATTCTTGGATAGAACCTTGCAGATTTTTTCACAAATTATGTTACCTCAATATGGTTTTCAGCATTATCTTTCTATCTTTGCCACAACGTTTTTTCTCCGTATTGTGATTTTTACCGACATAATACTACTAATAGAGTACAAAGTAAATAAGCAAAAACTGATACAGGAAAAGGAATGGATCATGTAGAGCAAGAATTCGTAACTCTCATACAGGAATATGAGCGTGTCATTTATAAAGTGTGCTATCTGTACACTACACCTCATGCTACCCTTAACGATCTGTATCAGGAAGTAGTTATCAACCTGTGGAAGGCTTATCCCAAGTTTCGAAACGAATGTAAAATTTCGACTTGGATCTACCGTATAGCCTTGAATACTTGCATCAGTTTTATCCGTAAAGAAAAAAACATTCCCGAAATTGTGACGCTGTCACAAATAGCCGACCGAATAGAAGAAACTGATGAAACACAGGTTATGCTAAAACGGTTATATAGCATGATCAACCGTTTGGGACAATTGGAAAAATCGATCGTGCTTCTCTATTTAGAAGATAAAAGCTACGAGGAAATTGCAGAAATTACCGGATTGACCTTAACCAATGTAGCGACCAAATTAAGCCGGATAAAAGACAAACTGAGGAAAATGAACAAGGAGGAATAGACATATGAATTTGGAGGAACTGAAAAAATCGTGGAACACATTGGATCAACAACTACAAAAAGAACAGATTGCCAATGGAAAACAAATCAAGGAACTCATCGAAGGCTGTAAGTCTGGGACAAAACGAAGCATAAGCCGGATTTTAGGACTACAACGCATTTCGATGGTAACAGGTGGTATTGTTCTATTGCTGCTTGGAGTGGCTCTGATCGTAATGCCTGTCGTACTGGACGATTCAGACATGAGAGCCAGAATCTCACTGTTTCTGTTGTTTATCGGCGTCAGCATCGTCATTGGTATCTGGTGGGACTGGAAAACCTATCGTTGGAATAAACAGACTCACATTGACGAGATGTCTGTAGCCGAAGTAAGCCGACGCATGACAACTTTCCGACAGTGGACCCGCAACGAAATCATAGCCCTCTGCATCTGGGTAGTCGTATTCAATGCTTTCAACTACTGGGTGATGGGCTATCATCTGAAATCCATCGGAACACAAGTCGTCATCATATCAGCTTTCACTGCTATAGATATACTGATTATCTGCATCTTATATAAAAAAGGAATTTATCAGCATCTAGACAACATCAAAAAGAACATAGAAGAACTGAAAGACATATGCACCGAATAACACTTTTACTGGCCATTTTTCTGTTGATACCCGATGTGTACATCTACCTGGTACACATCGTAAAAAAGACTCAAAATATCCGAATACGACTTTCTTATTGGATGCCCACTCTGCTATTATCAGCCATTTATGTCTATTACATGTATCTGAGTGGTGACAATGCCTTGTCCAACCATACTCATAGCATCGGACGGCTGGCGGTAGGTATCATGCTATTTGCCGTTCCCAAAACCCTCTTCATGCTCTGCTCTTTAGTTGGCTTACTGGTAAATTTTATCATCCGCCGCTGCCCTCGTCTACCGTTTAACATTATAGGTTTACTACTTGCTGCCATTAGTTTTGGCAACATCATCTACGGTGCCCTGTTTGGCATCAAACAGTTTGAAGTAAAACAGGTGGAATACAGTTCCCGACACCTACCCGCTGCTTTCAACGGCTACCGCATTGCACAAATATCAGACATTCACATCGGAAGTTGGGAGAAAGATCCCGCCTCCATACAAAAACTGGTAGATATAGTCAACGCCCAAAAGGCCGATATGATAGTCTTTACTGGTGACTTGGTCAACCAGCAAAGTCACGAACTGGACGGTTTCCAAGAGATTCTGTCACAGCTCCATGCACCTGATGGCGTTTACTCTGTATTAGGTAATCACGACTACGGAACCTACTACCGCTGGCCTACTGCCGATGACGAAAAGCAAAACCTGAACTACCTTATAGAACAGCAAAAAGCCATGGGATGGAAACTGCTGAACAACGAACATGCCATCATACGGCACAACGGTGACAGCATTGCCCTGATAGGTGTAGAAAACGACGGTGAGCCTCCCTTCCCGCAACATGCCGATTTGCCGCATGCCATAAAAGGAACCGAAGGCATGTTCAGTGTCCTGCTAAGCCACAATCCTACACATTGGCGTCGGGAAGTATTGCCAAAATCCAATATCGAGCTAATGCTGTCCGGACATACACATGCCATGCAGATGATTCTATTCGGACATTCGCTGGCTACCTTGAAATACCCCGAGTGGAAAGGCATGTATTACGAAGGCGAGCGTGCCTTGTATGTCAATATCGGCATTGGGTATGTAGGATTACCTTTCAGGTTCGGTGCCTGGCCCGAAATCACGGTCATCGAACTGAAACAGAAAGAATGACAAGAAAAAAATCACTTTGGTATTCCCATTATCCATTATTCGATATTATCTTTGCATCCGGAAATACTGATAAATCAAAGAAGAATATGAGGATACTCTACAACATCTACCAAGTATGCTTTGCGTTGCCTGTCCTGCTGGTACTTACTATCCTGACCGCACTGGTTACCATCGTTGGCTCTCTGATCGGAGGAGCACATTTTTGGGGCTACTACCCTGGTAAAATATGGTCGCGCCTGACTTGTTATCTGCTATTGATTCCGGTAGAAGTTAAAGGTAGAGAAAAAGTACACAAGCACACCTCGTACGTTTTTGTACCCAATCATCAGGGAGCTTTTGATATTTTCCTGATATATGGTTTCCTCGGACGCAACTTCAAGTGGATGATGAAAAAGAGCCTGCGGAAAATTCCTTTTGTAGGCAAAGCTTGCGAAAGCGCCGGACACATCTTCGTAGATCGCAGCAATCCCAAAAAGATATTGGCAACTATGCGTCAGGCCGAATCTTCACTGACCAATGGCGTATCATTGGTTGTATTTCCGGAAGGAGCACGTACCTTCACAGGCCACATGGGCTACTTCAAACGAGGTGCTTTCCAGCTGGCTGACGATCTTCAACTGGCAGTCGTTCCCGTAACGATCGACGGCTCGTTCGAAATACTTCCCCGTACAGGCAAATGGATACACCGCCATCGGCTGATACTAACCATACACGATCCAATCCCTCCCAAGGGAAAAGGACCTGAAAACATCAAAGCTACCTTGTCCGAAGCTTATGCCGCTGTCGAAAGTGCCCTACCCGAAAGATATAAGGGAATGGTTAAAAATCTGGACCAGGAAGTCCATTAAAAGAACAGCCTAAAAACAGTCGCCTATTAGAAAAAAAATATGAGGGTGTGTCGTAATACGCGATTCACC